>JAYSCA010000052.1:0-10138 GCA_041915165.1 Ideonella sp. | reverse complement strand
TGGAGCGCGGCCACATCTACATTGCCCAGCCGCCGCTCTACAAGGTCAAGCACGGCAAGCAGGAGCAGTACCTGAAGGACGGCCTGGAGCTGGACGCCTACCTGCTGCGGGTGGCCTTGGACGGCGCGAGCATCGACCCGCGCAACGGCCAGGAAGTCATCCAGGGCGAACGTCTGGCCGAGCTGGCCCGCCACTACGTGCGCGCCAACAACGTCATCGACCGCCTGGCCAACTGGATGGACGTGGAAGCCCTGCACGCCATTGGCAACGGCCTGACGCTGGACCTGAGCGACACCGGCACGGCGGAAGTCAGCGCGCTGGCCCTGAAGGCCGCGCTGCACGACGCCGACGTGGAAGCCGTGTTCGACGAGCGCACCGACAAGCACCTGCTGCGCATCAGCCGCCGCCACTTCGGCAACATCAAGAGCAGCATCATCGGCCCGGACTTCCTGCACGGCGACGACTACGAGGCCCTGACCCTGGTCGGCCGCGAGTTCAAGGGCCTGCTGGGCGCCGAGGCCGTGGTCAAGCGTGGCGAAGGCGAGAAGGCCAAGGAAACCCGTGTGGCCGACTTCCGCGCCGCCATGGCCTGGCTGATGCTGCAGGCCGAAAGCAGCGTGGGCCGCCAGCGCTACAAGGGCCTGGGCGAAATGAACCCCGAGCAGCTCTGGGAAACCACCATGGACCCCGCCGTGCGCCGCCTGCTGCGCGTGCAGATCGAAGACGCCATCGAGGCCGACAAGGTCTTCACCATGCTGATGGGCGACGAGGTGGAACCGCGGCGGGACTTCATTGAGACGAATGCCCTGCGGGCGGCTAACATTGACGCCTGAGCCTGCAGTTTCGAACATTCCACTGCCATTGGCTGCCGCGTGCGGCCATCGCTCAGTCAGGGGCTCGCTGTTGCGGGCCCTTTTTCATTGCTGCACCGATCGGCTTGGTGCTGCACCATGGTGCACCGTTGTCCTTCCCATCCATGCCTCTGTCCCTCCTCCAACTGGAACGTCACCTCTTCAATGCCGCCGACATCCTGTGCGGCGAGATGGGCGTCCGAGTTGATTCGCCTCGAAATGGAGGCAGACAGAGCCGAAGCCGATGCTCAAAGGTCGGAGCGGGAACCTATCCTGAATGGTCTGGCCAATGCGGATTTCCGTTTGGATGCCGAACTCGACGGAACATCGGTGTAGCGTCACATTGAGTCCGGCCTCATGGACGATCACCTCCTCACTGGCGGCGTCCGCATCACGCCGCTGCTGACCACAGCCCCAGAAGGGAACGCCTGAACATGCGCCTGCTGCACTACCTCGAGATTGAGAACTTCAAGCGCTTTGGCGACAAGCAGCGCATCGAGCTGGACCATCCGGCAGTGCTGATTGGCCCCAACAACTGCGGCAAGACCAGCGCCATTCAGGCCTTGGCCCTGTGGTCTCAGGCGGTACGCACCTGGTACGACGTACGCAAGGATTCTTCGGCCAAGGAACGGACGGCCACCTCGCTGAACCGTCTGAACATCGTGGCGGTGCCCGTGACCCGTACGCGCCTGTTCTGGCACAACACGCGTGTGCAGAAGGTGCCGCTCACCATCACGGTGGGCGTCGAGTTCCGAGGCAAGGTCGAGCCATTGACGATGCGCTTCACGCATCGCGGCGATGAACTGGTGTACTGCACGCCCGACGAGGCAGTGATGGGCCACACCGAGTTGATTGCCTTTGCCACCAGCCTGAAGGTGGAGCTGCTGTACCCGATGTCCGGACTGGACACCGAGGAGCCTATTCTTCAACCCGGCCGGGTGGATGTGCTGCTGGGGCAGGGGCGAACGGCCGATGTCTTGCGCAACCTCTGCTTGGCGGTGGCCAAGACTGCAGCGGATGACTGGGCGCGGGTGGTGCAGCTGATGCAACGGCTGTTCAACATCCAGTTGGGGGCGCCGGAGGAGACCACACGCGGCAGCATCACGCTGAGCTACCGCCAGCCAGGGGTCAAGGAGCCTCTGGACATTTCGTCTGCTGGCCGCGGCATGCTGCAGATGCTGCTGGTGTTTGCCTATCTATACGCGCACAAGCGCAGTGTGCTGTTGGTGGATGAACCGGATGCCCACCTGGAGATCCTGCGACAAAAGCAGGTTTACGTGCTGCTGCGGGACATCGCCAGTGCGAATGGTTCGCAGGTGGTGATGGTCACGCACTCCGAGGTGATCCTGGATGAGGCGCTGGACACAAATCTGACCCTGTTGCTGGAGGGTCGGGCCGACGACCTGGCGAGAAAGCAGGACATCCGCAACAGCCTCAAGCACTTCGGTGCTGACCACTATGTGAAGGCCCGCGAGCGCGGCTATGTGTTGTACGTGGAAGGAGGCACCGACCTGGACATGCTGCGGGGGCTGGCCGAGCGGCTGCAACACCCTGTGGCCACCATCTGGGACGAGCGCATCAACAGCTTCTATGTGCAGAACAACTACCCATTGCAGGATCTGGACGCAGAGTTGGAGCGCGTGGAAGGTGGTTTTGGCCTGACACCCCGAGACCACTTCCATGGGCTGCGAAATCTTCTGCCTGAGCTGAAGGGGCTGGCCATCCTGGACAACGATGGACAGAATCGTCAGGACCGCGACGAGGGCGCGCTGAAGATTCGCTACTGGCGACGCTACGAGGCCGAGAACTACTTTGTCACCCCCGAGCTACTGCGCGACTACGCCTATCGGCAATATCCGGCCGACGACTTATTCACCCAACAGGCCCACGCAGCAGCTGACGAGGCCTTGGCCGAGACCCTGCGCGACGACGTTTTCGGCGGTAACCAGGCAGACTACGACACCTGGGCCACATCCCCAGCCGATGCAGCCCGACTGATCTGGGAGGCCCGCACAGAGCGCCGCAAGCTCAGCACCTTGGCGGAGTCGTTCTTCCGCCGCCTGGCTCAGCGCGTGGGCGGAGCGATGCTGCTCAAGAAGGGCGAGTTGCACCGCCTAATCCCGTACGTGCAACTTTCTGCGTCTGCAGAGGTGGAGGTGCGGGCAAAGCTGGACTTGCTGCAGCAGCTGTTCGTGCAAGCACGGCGGCATGGCGAGGTGGAAGTCGATCAACAGAGCGACTGAGCGGCCAAGCTACCCCTGCTACCTGGGTCGCCCATCCAGTTCTTCGTTGGCGACGGACGAGGACCCATGACCGGCGGGAAAAGCCACTCCAGCAAGGCTCATTCCCCCGCCCTGAACATCTCCCCCACCCACCCCATCGCCTGCACCACCCGCTCGGTCAGCAGCGACTCCCCGCTGCGCGCCAGCGTCAGCTGCTGGGTGGCGCGGGTCATGCCCACGTAGAGCAGACGCACGGCGTCGTCCAGGGTCTCGTCCTTCATCGGCAGGGCCTGCAGGCCGCCGATGAAGACGTGGGGAAACTCCAGGCCCTTGGCGCTGTGCAGGGTGATGAGCTTGACCGACGGGGTGGCCCAGTCGAAGCGCCGGAAGGCGCGGGTGTTCATCGAGTCAAAAGCGATGTGGGCGCGCTTGAGGGCCTGCTCCAGCGGCGCCATCTGGTACTTGGCGCGGAACAGCACGGCCATGTCGTTCAGGGGCACGCCCTCGGCCACCAGGGCGGCGATGCGCTCGGCCAGCAGCTGCGCTTCCTCGGCCGGGTCTTGGGCGCTGATGAGCACCGGCATGGGGCCGCGCCGGCCGGCGCTGGCGGGCTGCACCAGAGGCAGGGCCTCGGGATCGTCTCCCGCCGCCTCGCCCCGTTGCAGCAGCGACTGGGCGCAGGTGCTGGCCAGGGCCAGGATCTCGGCAGTGTTGCGGTAGTTGAGCTTGAGGATGCTGGTGCGGCCCTGGGCCTGGATGCCCACGCTGGCCAGGCTGAACTGGCGGCGCTTCTTCTGATAGATGGACTGGGCGTCGTCGTACAGCACCAGCAGGCTCTGGGTGCTGGGGCTGACCATGCGGGTGGCCAGGCGCAGCCAGGCCTCTTCGAAGTCGTGGGCCTCGTCGATCAGCAGAGCCATGTACTGGCCGCCGGGGATGAAGCCGGTCTCGATGGACTTCTCCACCGTGTCGGCCAGCAGGCGGAAGTGGGCGTCGCGGTCGGGCACGTCCGGCACGTAGAGCTGGTAGCTGTTCACCAGGTCCTGGCACCAGCTGTGGAAGGTGCGTACCTGCACCCGCTCGTCCACGCCGCGCTGGCGCAGCAGGGCATCGATGCGGTCGGCCAACGCGCGGTTGAAGCACAGCACCAGGATGGGCTGGTCGGGCCGGGCCGCGGCGGCCAGCTGCTGGGCCCGGTAGATCAGGATCATGGTCTTGCCCGAGCCGGCTACGCCGTGGATGACGCGGTGGCCCTCGCCCAGTGTGCGGGCGATCTGTTCCTGCTGCAGGTCCATCACCTGCATCAGGTCGGGCAGCAGCGGCGCCTGGGGCGACGCAGTGGCAGCGTCACCGCCAAAGTCCAGCCCCTCCTGCTGGTGCACCCGGATCTCGGGGAACAGGTGCCAGCGGATGCGGTCGCGCTGGGGCAGCGTGAGCGTGTGCGGATAGTGGACGGTGAACAGGCCCCACAGGCGGTTGAAAAAGTCGCCGGGGTTCACGCTCTCGTCCAGGTCGTCGCGCAGCAGGGTCTGGTGGGGCGGGAAGACCTGGGCGAAGTCGCCCCAGGCGGTGTCGGCCAGATCGGCCTGCCGCAGATGGGAGAACACCACGCCCCAGCCGTAGGGGAAGAGCAGCTTGCCCTGGAAGGGTCCGTCCGCGCGCACCAGGGTCGGGTCCTGCTGCATCAGCGCCACCAGCTCGAAGGCGTAGTCACGCGCCTGGCGCAGCGGGTTGGCCTCGGTCACCCGGCCGCGGGGCGTGTCCAGCTCCACCGCGTCCCGGTTGGCGGCCACCAACGTGCCGCGCTTCCAGTCCTTCACCTCCAGCAGCAGGATGCCCTGGCGCGGGCTGAGCACCACGAAGTCGGGCTGGCGGGCCCGCGGGCCCAGCGGCACGTTGTGCCAGACGAGGTAGTCGTCCCCCAGGCAGCGCTTGAGCTGGTGCAGCACGCGCCGCTCGCCGGGGTTGCAGCGCTGGTCGATATGGGTCAACCCCTGGGGGAAGATGGCCATCGGAACTCCCTGTTTCTTCTTGTCTTTCAGCGTTCAAGCCTATCAGGCCGCCAGGACAGCCTCGTTCGCCCGCATGTCAGTTGTTTTATTTATGGAAAAACATGCTGCTGATGTTTTAAGTCTGCGGGGAAAAGGTCGATGTTTCAAGCAATGTCGTCCGGCACAGGCGCAGGCCTGTGTGGACGTTTTGCCTTGACCTCTTCCTGTTCAGCGATGACTTCAAAGTTTGACCAGCTGCCCCTGCGCATCAAGTTGATGGCCGCTTTTGGCCTGCTCACGTTGTTGTGTGCCCTGAGCGGGGGCATTGCGCTGTGGCACCTGCAGCGAACCCACCAGAACCTGGATGATCTGGTCAGCGATGCCGGGGTCAAGCTCGCCCTGGCCCAGGATGTGTCGGTCCAGGTGCACATCGGGGTGGAGTCGATCATGACCACCATGGTGATCACCGACCCTGCGGCCATCCAGGCCACGATGAAGCGCATCAACACGGCCCTGCAGCGCTTTCTGAAGGGCCGTGAGGAGCTGCGCCAGCGCTACCGCGACGATGCGGAGGCGTCCCGGCTGGTGGATGCCGTCTATGAGATCAATGACAAGCGGGCCGTGCCGGAGTTTCAGCGCTTCGCGGAGCTGGTGAAACAGGGGCAGCGGGATGAGGCGGGCCGCTGGCTCACCGAGCACAGTGGCCCGTCCATGCAGGCGCTGCAGGATGCGATCAGCCAGATCGTGACCTACCAGACCAACCGCAATGCCGAGTTGCAGGCCCGCAGCACCGCGGACTACGCGCTGGCCCAGCGGGTCACGCTCGGCGCCATCCTGCTGTCGCTGGTGACGGGGGTGGTCTTGTCACTGCAGCTCTCGCGCCGCCTGGGCCAGGCGCTGGGCGCCGAGCCTGCCGCGCTGGGGGCGATGGCGCAGCGCATTGCCGATGGTGATCTGAGCCCGCTGCCGGCCGCTGCGCAGGCACCGCATGGCAGCGTGCTGGCCTCGCTGGGCAGCATGCAGCACAGCCTGGCCACCATCGTCGAGCAGATCCGCAGCGGCAGCGACAGCATCGCCACCGCGTCGAGCCAGATTTCCACCGGCAACGCCGACCTCAGCCAGCGCACCGAGCAGCAGGCCAGCAACCTGCAGGAGACGGCCTCGTCGATGGAGGAGATTGCCGGCACCATCCGCAGCAGCGCGGACACGGCCCGCCATGCCGACCAGCTGGCGACCCAGGCCTCGGCGGCGGCGGCCCAGGGCGGTGAACAGATGTCCGAGGTGGTCCACACCATGCAGGACATCACCACCTCGTCCCAGCGCATCGCGGACATCATCGGCGTGATCGACGGCATTGCCTTCCAGACCAACATCCTGGCGCTCAATGCGGCGGTTGAAGCGGCCCGGGCCGGTGAGCAAGGCCGTGGCTTTGCGGTGGTGGCCAGCGAGGTGCGCAGCCTGGCCGGTCGCTCGGCCGAAGCTGCGCGGGAGATCAAGCGGCTGATCAGCGTGAGCGTGGAGAAGGTCGAGATCGGCGCGCGGCAGGTGGATGCCGCCGGGACCTCGATGGGCGCGATCGTCTCGCAGATCCACCAGGTCAGCCAGCTGATCAACGAGCTCTCCGGGGCCGCCGAACAGCAGTCGCAAGGCATCGTGCAGGTCAACAGCGCGGTGCAGCAGCTCGACCAGATGACCCAGCAGAACGCCGCGTTGGTGGAAGAAAGCGCGGCCGCGGCGGAGAGCCTGCGCGGTCAGGCCACGCGCCTGACCGAGGCGGTCAGCGTCTTCACGCTGGCCCATGCGCCGGCCACCGCAGGGCGCTGACCCGTCGGCCGGTGCGGCTCAGGGGCTGAACGCCCACAGGCCGGGCAAGCGCGCCCGGTAGCGCCGCAGTTCCAGCCCGGCCGGCGGCAGCCAGCGGGACAGCACCGTCCACACCTGGGCCCGCGCGGCCTCGTCACACGGGGGCACCAGCGTGGCCAGCGCCGCCCAGGCGGGCCAGTCCACCTTGGGCATCTGAGCGCGCACCTCGTCGGGCAGGGCCTGGGCGCTGTCGGCCATGGTTTTGAGGTGGCGTTCGATCTCGGGCCGGGCCAGGCGCGAGGCTTCGTACTGCGCGCGGTCCATGTCGCCCAGCAGCACCTGGATGGACCCGCCGGCCTCGAAGAAGTTGGCCAGCAGGGAGGCGACGTAGAGCTGCTGCATCGCGTGGGCTCGGGTCAGTGCGGCTTGATCGGGTCGAAGGGGAACAGCCCGGCGCGAAAGCTCTCGGCCATGTGCTCGGCCTTGGCGATGGCGGCGCGCGCGGCGTCTTCGGGCAGGGTCTCCCGGGCGGCCGGGCGGAACAGGTCCAGCCACTGGTCAAAGTGTTCGCGCTGGATGGGCAGGCCCAGGTGGACCGGGAAGGGGTGGCCGCCATAGCGGGTGGTGCCCAGCAGCGTGTGCGACCAGAAGTTTTGCACCACGGCCAGGTGGTGGTCCCAGTCCAGCACGGCGGCGTTGAACAGCGGCCCCAGCGCCGGGTGGGCCCGGGCGCGGCCATAGAAGACCGCCACCAAGCGGGCCAGGTGCGCTTCGGTCAGCGGCGGGGCGGGGGCAGCGGGCATGGGCGGGCTCCTGACGATCGACGGGCCCGCCCAGTCTTTCGCGGCCGGCCGGCTGAGCGGCGGGCTCGGGTAAGGCTGAGGGCTCAGCGCACCGGCACCGCCAGCAGGTAATCCACGCCCAGCCCCACGCTGTTGGCACTGAAATGCTGGCCGGACGAACTGCGGGCTTCGGTGCGGCCGGCATTCAGGTTCAGTGCCAGGCGGTCGTTCAGCGTGTAGCGCAGGCCGGCGTTGGCCTTGACGGCCGGGCCGTGCACGTTGGTGCCGCCCATCAGCTGGGCAAAGGCCTGCAGGGGCGTGCCCGGGCTGGCGCGGGTCTGCACGCCGACGCCGGCCAGCAACTCGCCGTAGCCGGGGTAGCCCAGGTAGGCGCTGTAGGCCACCGCGGCCTGCAGCGGCAGGTACCAGTGCGCGTTGAGCATCGCGTCGGCCTGCACGCCGACCATCCGCAGCGTGCCCCGGTCGGTGTCGCGGTAGCGCACCTGGAACTCCGTCTGCTGGAAGAGGCCGATGCGGAAGGCCTGGTAGGTCGGCGTGCTGAAGCTGTCGCCCCAGCCGCCGCGTGGGCCGCCCAGGTGATGGGTCAGGGCCAGGCCGTAGGTGACGTTCTTCGACGAGCCCTTGGGCGCCATCAAGTAGCCGCCGGACAGGGACAGGCCCCAGTCCGGCGTGAGCAGGTATTCGGCCGACAGCTTGGGATAGACCAGCAGCCCGGCATCGGTGTCGATCTTTTCGGGGGCGTAGCCGCCCGAGCCAACCCCCAGCTGGGCATAGAGACGGGTGCGGGGTGACAGGCGCAGCCGTTGACCCAGACCGCCCAGCACCTGGTTGTAGAGGGGCAGGCCGTGGTAGCCCACGCCCAGGCCGGCATACCAGTAGGTGTCGGGGGCGATGAAATGCGCGTACTGCAGGTCGGCCACGCCCAGCCGGCCCTTGAAGGACCCCTGGGGGCGGATCTGTTTGAAGTTGTCGGCCACCAGCGTCAGCATGTTCTCGCCCGTCTCGGCGGCGGCGCGCTGCGCGTCGTCGGAGGAGAGGGCCAGGCCCTGGCTGGCGAAGGGCCCGGTGAGGTAGGTGTACGGGATCTCCAGGAAGACGTTGGCCTGGGTGCCGTCAATGGCCGAATGGCTGAACTTCATCTTGGCGACGTTGGCGCCAACCGAGAAACTGCCGAAGTCGTACCCCAGCCCGACATAGGCCTTGTAGAAGCCGCCCGAGCCGGACAGCAGCTTGCTTTGCTCGATGCTGCGGCCACCGCCACCACCGCCGCCGGACACGCCCGCGGTGGCAAACCACGGGCCCCCCAGACGCTGCCGCACATGGGCACCCACATCGAAGGCGGTGAAGCCGCCATAGGCGCCGCGCGCCAGCGGGGCGTACACGCCCGCGCCCAGGTACAGCCAGTCGGTGGCCCGTTGGTACACATGGAAGCCGGTCAGGTCGATGGCTTCATCGCCCGGGACCCGGATCACCTGGTAGTCCAGCGCGATCAGCGCACGGCTGCTCTGCAGGGTGTCGCTGCTGTTGGGGGTGGGGGCCTCTTGGGCCAGGGCCGAGGCCACCCCCAGCAACCCCCAAATGCCCAAGCCCATCCCGGCCGACCGTCGTTGTGCCATGCAGCGCCCTCCCTGCGCGTGACTGCGGTGTTGGTTCTGGTGGTCAAGGCTAGCACCGCGAGGCAGAGGAGTCGCCCTGCTGTTTCGAGGGGAGCAAAATTCCACCATGCCTTTTCCCTGCCACGACGCGGGCCGAGTCGCGTCATGATCGTCGGTCCCTATCTCAACAGCAGCGCGGTGTTCCTGGGCGCGATCGGCGGGGCGGCGCTGGCCCGGCGCATGCCACAGCGCTTGTCCGCCACGCTGCCGCAGATCTTCGGCGTGTGTGCGATGGCGATGTCCGTCGTGCTGATCCAGAAGGTGGCGCACCTGCCAGTGATGGTGCTGTCGGTCATCCTGGGCACCATCGTCGGCGAGTTGGTCTACCTGGAGCGCGGCATCGGCCGGGTGGCCGGTCTGGCCAGGCACCTGGTGGAGCGGGTGGCCCCGGCCCCCACGGGCATGTCGCAGCCGCAGTTCCTGGAGAAGTTCGTCGCCATCACGGTGCTGTTCTGCGCCAGCGGCGTTGGCGTGTTCGGCTCGTTGCAGGAAGGCATGACCGGTGACGCCACGCTGCTGATCACCAAGTCTTTCCTGGACTTCTTCACGGCCGCCATCTTCGCGACCGGCCTGGGTTACGCGGTGGCGGTCATCGCGCTGCCGCAGCTGGCGATCCAGCTGAGCCTGGCGGCGGCGGCGGTGCTGATCCTGCCGCTGGTGACGCCGGCGATGCAGGCGGACTTCTCCGCCACGGGCGGCGCGCTGCTGCTGGCCACCGGCTTTCGCATCTGCGGGCTGCAGGCCTTTCCGGTGGCCAACATGCTGCCGGCCCTGGCGCTGGCCATGCCGCTGTCGGCGCTCTGGAGCCGCCTG
>JAYSCA010000051.1:0-10159 GCA_041915165.1 Ideonella sp. | reverse complement strand
TCGACGATGCCCTTGCCGATCGTGCTGGCCACCTTCAGGTGGAAGATCGAGATGGCGATGACGTTGAACATGGCGGCGAACAGGACCGCCTGCTGCGGCTTGAGCACGCCGGTGGACACCACCGTGGCGATGGAGTTGGCCGCGTCATGGAAACCGTTCATGAAGTCGAACAGCAGCGCCAGGACGATCAGCAACACCACGAACCACAGTGCGATGGAAGTGGCTTCCATGCTGTGGGGCCCCGATCAGGAGTTCTCGAGGACGATGCCCTCGATCAGGTTGGCCACGTCCTCGCACAGGTCGGAAATGGTCTCCAGGTGCTCGTAAATCGCCTTGAGCTTGATCAGCTCGCGCACGTCGCTTTCCTCACGGAACAGGCGCGACATGGCGCTGCGCATCACCCGGTCGGCGTCGGATTCGAGCTTGTCGATCTCTTCGCAGGTCTTCAGCGCGGCCTCGGTCACCTCGGCCTCGTTCAGGCGCGGCAGCAGAGTGACGGCGTGGGCCACGCGCTCGCAGCAGCGCAGCGAGATGTCGCCCAGACGCTGCACATCCTCGTTGATGTGCTGCACGTCGTAGAGCGCCATCACTTCGCAGGCATCCTGCAGCAGGTCGACCACGTCGTCCATCGCGTTGATCAGGCTGTGGATCTGTTCGCGATCCAGCGGCGTGATGAAGCTGCGGTGCAGCAGGCGGTTGACCTCGGCGGTCACCTTGTCGGCCGCACGCTCGGCAATGTCCACTTCGCTGGCGTATTTTTCGCGCAGGTCGGGCGTGCTGTAGTACTGGATCATCGACACGAAGGCACGGGCCCCTTCGACGATGTACTGGCCGTGATCGTTGAACAGTTCGAAGAAGTTGCCATCACGGGGCAACAGCTTGCCGAAAAACATTCGGGTCTCCTCTCGGGTGCGGGTCGCGTCGGTGTCGCGGAATCGCGGGCAGGCGCCGACGTGGCGCAACAAAACGCCACGTCCCCACCGGACAGGATCACCGGCCGGGCCCGTGGCGTCATCAAAGACGTCAGCAATGTGTCATCGCTGCGTCATTTGATGATTGTAGGCGACGGTTGACGTCAGCTGCGGAAGATGAAATAGACCGCCCCGAGCAGGCACAGCCCGGCCCAGAGGTAATCCAGCTTGAGCGGCTGGCCCAGGTAGAAGACCGCAAACGGCACGAAGACGGCCAGCGTCACGACCTCTTGCCCGATCTTGAGCTGCGCCACCGACAGCCCACCGAGATAACCCATGCGGTTGGCCGGCACCTGCAGCAGATATTCGAACAGCGCGATGCCCCAGCTGATCAGCGCCGCCATCCACCAAGGCTTGGTGGCCAGGTTCTTCAGGTGGCCGTACCAGGCCATCGTCATGAAGAGGTTGGACAGCACCAGCAAACCGAATGTCTTGACCGGCAGCGGCAGCGAGGCCAGAAAGTTCACGCTCAGATCCTTTCGATAGGCTGGTCTTGAACCCTGTTGATCAGGGTGTGCAGCGCGCCGTGCGTGGGCAGCACCAGGTCCGGCCGCACCTCGGCCAGCGGCACCAGCACGAAAGCCCGCAGGTGCATCCGGGGGTGCGGCAGGGTCAGCACCGGGTCGTCCTGCACGCGGTCGCCGTAGAGCAGCAGGTCCAGATCCAGTGTGCGCGGCGCATTGCGGTAGGGGCGCTCACGCCCCGCTGCCTGTTCCAGATGCTGCAACTGGGCCAGCAACTCTTCTGCCCCCAGCCCCGTCTCCAGCACCGCCACGGCGTTGACGTAGTCGGGCCCGCTGGCCTCGACCGGCGCGGTGCGGTACAGAGACGACTGTGCCAGCAGCCGCGAGTCGGGCAGCACCGCCAGGGCCGCCAAGGCCTGGCGCAGGGTCTGGGCCGGGTCGCCCAGGTTGGCGCCCAGGCCGATGCACGCCTGGACGGAGGGACCCGCCAGCGTCCCGCTCATTCGGCCGCGGGCGCCTGGCCGCCGCCAGCCGGCTTGCGACGACGACGCCGGCGCTTGCGCGGCGCGGCCTCGCCCTCCTCGCCGGTGACCTCGTCGTCGGACGAGGTCGGCGCGGCTTCAGCCGGCGCCCCGGCGCCGGCCTCGCGGCGCGGCGCACGGGGACGACGCGGCCGTGGCGCGTCCTTGACGCTGTCCACCAGGGCCTCACGGGCTTCGTCATCCCCCAGCGAGAAGTCCTCCCACCATTCGGCCAGATCGCTCGCCACCTCGCCCACATCGGCCCGCAGACGCAGGAAGTCGAACCCGGCCCGGAAGCGCGGCTGCTCGACCAGGCTGAAGGCCTGGCGGCCGCTGCGCCGTTCGAAGCGCGGCTGCATCATCCAGATCTCGCGCATGTCGGCGGCCAGCTTGCCGCGCCCGGAGATGTCGCCGATGCGGGCATCGAACACCGCGTCGATGGCCTGTGACAGGGCCGGCGTCGGATGCTCGCCCGCGTCCTTGAGCCGCTGCCAGCCATCCTGCACGTCCTGCCACAGCATGCAGGCCAGCAGGAAGCTGGGGGCCACCGGCTTGCCCTCCCCCACCCGGCGGTCGGTGTCAGCCAGGGCCAGGTGCAGGAATTTCTCACGCGCGCTGCCAGCCGGGGCCTGGCTGAGCACCGCGTCCAGCACCGGGAACACGCCCTTGTCCAGGCCGAAGCGCTTGATCTGCTCCAGGCTGGACAGCGCATGGCCGGTCTGCAGCAGCTTGATCATCTCGTCGAACATGCGCGAGGCCGGCACATTGGCCAGCAGGCTCAGCATCTCGCGCAGCGGCTTCTCGGTCTTGGCTTCCAGCTTGAAGCCCAGCTTGGCCGCGAAGCGCACCACGCGCAGGATGCGCACCGGGTCCTCGCGGTAGCGGGTGGCCGGATCGCCGATCATGCGCAGCGTCTGGGCGCGCAGGTCCTTGAAGCCCCCGTGGTAGTCCACCACCACCTGATTGGCGGGGTTGTAGTACATCGCGTTGATCGTGAAGTCGCGCCGCGCGGCATCCTCGATCTGCGGTCCCCAGACGTTGTCGCGCAGCACCCGGCCGCTGGCATCCACCACGTGGCTCTTGCCCGCGATCTCGTTCTTGGCGGTCTTCTCGTTGCCCTCGACGTGTTCGGCCGACGCCGTGTCCAGGTAGGCCCGGAAGGTCGAGACCTCGATCACCTCGTGCTCCCGCCCGCGGCCGAACACCACATGCACGATGCGAAAGCGCCGGCCGATGATGAAGGCGCGCCGGAACAGCGACTTGACCTGCTCGGGCGTGGCGTTGGTGGCCACGTCGAAATCCTTGGGGCGGCGCCCGACCAGCAGGTCGCGCACCGCGCCGCCGACGATGTAGGCCTCGTAGCCCGCCTGCTGCAGCGTGCTGACCACCTTGACGGCGCGGTCGTCCAGCAGCGAGGGGTCGATCCCGTGCTCGCTGGCCGGGATGTCCACCCGGCGGCCCCGGGGGATGGAGGTCTTGCCCGACGGCGCGCCGGACTTGCCCAGCAGCTTGTCGATGATTTTCCGGATCATGGTGTCTCGAAGAGGTTCAGGATGGGCCAGCCGCGCTCCTGCGCAATGCTGGCCAGGGCCGGCGTCGGGTTGGTCGCCACCGGCGAGCGCACCTTCTCCAGCAATGGCAGATCGTTGGTCGAGTCGCTGTAGAACAGCACGTCCTCGAAATCGTCCCAGGCATGGCCCTGCCCGGCCAGCCAGGACTCGACCCGGGTCACCTTGCCTTCGCGGAAGGTGGGGATGCCCGCGATGCGGCCGGTGGCACGCCCTTGCGCATCCCGCTCCAGCTCGACAGCCAGCAGGTGCGGCACGCCGAAGGCCTGGGCAATGGGACGGGTGACGAACTCATTGGTGGCGGTGACCACCGCCACCAGATCACCGGCAGTCAGATGGCGATCCACCAGGCGCCGCGCGGTGTCGCGCAGCACCGGATCAATCACCTCGCGCATGAAGCGCTGGCGGGCGGCCTCGGCCTCGGCCGGCGGACGCTCGCGCCAGGCGGCGGTGGTGAAAGCCACGTACTCGGCCAGGTTCAGCGTGCCGGCCTGGTACTGGGCGAAGAAGGCGTCGTTGCGCTGCCGCCAGGCCTCGCCATCGACCCAGCCCAGGGTCACCATGAACTCGCCAAAAGCGTGGTCGGAATCGGTGGGCAGCAAGGTGCCGTCCAGGTCGAACAAAGCCAGTTTCATTCGGTACTTTCAGGCGCTTCGGCCAGCATTCTCTTCAGCAGCGGCACGGTCACGGCCCGCCCTTCGGCCAGGGAGAAACGATCCAGCCGGTGCAACAACCCCATCAGCGAGCCCAGGTCGCGCGAGAAATGGGTCAGCAGATGGTCCAGCACCTCGGGCGAGAGCCGCAGGCCACGCCGATGGGCCTCGTCGGCCAGCACCTGGCGCACCGCGGCCTCGGGCAGCGGTTGCACCGCGAACACCGGGCCCCAGCCGAAGCGGGTGCGCAGGTCTTCCCGCACCTCCAGGTTGACCGGTGGCAGGCGCCCCGCGGCCGCCACCTGGATGCCGTGCGTGGCAGCTTCGACGAACAGCATGAAGGCCGCATGCTGACGGGCCGGATCCAGCCGCTCAGCCCCGTCGATCACGATCAGCGACCAGCCCTCGTCGAACTGCCAGTCCAGCGGATCTTCCGCATCGAACCAGCCCACGCGGCCACCGAATTCACGCACTTGCCGGGCCCAGGCCGCCAGCAGATGGGTCTTGCCGACGCCCGCCGGGCCGTGCAGATAGACCGGCGGCCCCGGCAGCACCGCGTGGCGCAGGCTGTCCACCACCAGGGCGTTGTCGCCCACCACGAAGGCGTCGAAATCCGGCTCGGTTTCCAGCCCGATGGCCAACGGCAGCTGCCTCATCGGACACCTCCGACGGCCAGTCGCCCCGCCTGCGGACCAGGGAAGCACGACAACCGGAAACGGGGAGCGAAGAGGGGGAAAACCATGACGGAGGCAACGAGAGGGTGGGCAGCGGGGCCTGGCCACGCCGCAGTCGGCGCGCTTCGGGCCGGCCCATCTGAAGGGGCGCCCTGCCGAGAAGGCCGCGCCGACACCGGCGGCAGCCCAAGAGCCAGATTGTAGGGGGCTGCCGCGCAAGCCGCCCGCGGCTCAGTGCCAGCGGGGTGCCGGCCCATCGCGCAGGGCCTGCAGGCGCTGGCGCAGCGTCGCCGCGTCGTCGGCATCGGGCTGCTCGCGCAGGTAGAGCGCCAGGTCCTCGGCCGCCGTCTGCGGCTGCCCCAGTTCCGCCAGCAGCAGCCCGCGGTCGCGCCACTCCTCCCAGGCCTCGGGCAGCAAGCGCACCAACCGCTGTTGCACCGCCAGCCCGGCCACCGGGTCGCCCGCCGCCTGGTGGATGGACTTCAGGTTGCCCAGCATGCGCGCCAGGATGTCGCGCGGCGCCGCGGCCTGCAGGAACAGGCCCAGCGGCACCTCGTCATCGCCTACCAAGCCGCGCTGTGTGCAGAACGGCTCCAGGCGCTCTTCCAGTTCTTCGCGCGACAGCGAGCGGCCGTCCAGCGGGTCCAGCACCACCTCGCCCGCTGGCAGGTGCAACTTCACCAGGAAATGCCCCGGGAAGGACACCCCCAGGGCCGGCAGACCGACCTGCCCGGCCAGTTCCATGTAGAGCACCGCCAGTGACACCGGGATGCCACGCCGGGTCTGCAGCACCCGGTGCAGGTAGCTGTTCTGCGGGTCGTAGAAGTCATTGGCGTTGCCGCCAAAGCCCAGCTCATGAAAGAAATAGCGGTTGAGCATGCGCAGGCGGTGCAGCGGCGCCGCATCGGCCGGCAAGCGGCTGTGCAGGCGCTCGGCCAGCCGGTCCACCTCGTCCAGCACCCCCTGGACATCCAGCCCCGGCTCGGCGTCCTGCCCCAGCAGGGCAGCCGCCTCCAGCAGCGGAAAATGGGCGTCCTCGGCCACCAGAGCGGCGAAATAGTCCAGCGCGTCGGGCGCGGCAAAGCGCAGGGGCAAGCTCATGGCGACCGAGTGTAGGCCCCCGCTCAGTCCCGACGCAGAAAGCTGGCCTTCTTGACGCCCGCCCCCCACAGGCAGCCGAAGTACACCACCGCACCAACGCCGATCGCACCGACCAGCAGGGCCACGCGCAGGAGCGCATGCGGTCGCAGCGCCAGCCAGTCGACCGACTGGGTGACCCAGAACAGCCAGCCCCCCAAGGCCAGATTGGCCGGCAGCAGACGCAGCACGAACACCAGCCAGCCGGGTGCCGGCCGGTACAGGCCCCGCGCCCGCAGCCCGTACAGCAACCACCCCGCATTGACCATCGCCCCCAGACCGATGGACAGGGCCAGCCCGGCGTGCCCCAGCCAGGGCACGAACACCGCGTTCATCAGCTGGGTGCACAACAACACGACGATGGCGATGCGCACCGGCGTGCGCAAGTCCTGCTGCGCGAAAAAGCCGGGCGCCAGCACCTTCACGCCGATCAGGCCCAGCAGCCCGAAGCCATACCCCCTCAGCGCCAGCACCGTCATGTCCACCGCCTGCGGACTGAAGCGGCCGTAATGGAACAGCACCGCCACCATCGGCTTGGCAAAAACCAGCATCGCCACCGCGCAGGGCAAGGCCAGCAGCATCACCAGCCGCAGACCCCAGTCCAGGTGACCGGAATAGCCCTCATGGTCGCCGCGCGCCTGCAGCGCCGACAGGCCCGGCACCAGCACCACCCCCAGCGCCACCCCCAGCAGCGCGGTCGGGAACTCCATCAGCCGGTCGGCATAGAACAGCCAGGACACCGCCCCCGGGCCCAGGTGCGAGGCGATCTGCGTGTTGATCAGCAGCGACACCTGCGCCACCGACACCCCCAGCAGCGCCGGCGCCATCTGTCGCAGCACGCGCTTGACACCGGGGTGGTGCCAGGCCTGGCGCAGCGCCCCGCGCCGCCAGCCGATGCGCGGCACCATGCCCAGCCGGCGCAGCGCCGGCACCTGAATTGCCAACTGCAACATGCCCCCCAGCAGCACCCCGGCCGACAAGGCATGGATGGGCGCGATGCCCCAGCGGCGGAACCAGGGCGACAGCCCCGCCACGCACAGGATCATCGACACATTGAGCAGCACCGGCGTGGCCGCCGGCACCGCGAAGTTCTTCCAGGTGTTGAGCACGCCGGCCGACAGCGCGACCAGCGACATGAAGCCGATGTAGGGGAACATCCAGCGCGTCATCACGACGGCCAGATCGAATTCCTGCAGCCCGGCGCCAAAGGCCCAGACCACCAGCGGCGCCCCGACGATCCCGACCGCGCAGGTGACCATCAGCACCCAGAACAACACGGTCGCCACCGCATTGACCATCACATGCGTGCCCTCGTCGCCCTCACGCTCGCGCGTGGCCGCCAGCAAGGGCACAAAGGCCGCCGAGAACGCCCCTTCGGCAAACAGCCGACGCAACAGATTGGGGATGCGGAACGCGACGTTGAAGGCGTCGGTCAGGGCACTGGCGCCGAAACCGGCGGCGATGAGCTGATCACGCACCAGACCGGTGATGCGCGACAGCAGGGTCCACATGGAAACCGTGGACGCGGCCTTGAGGAGATTCATGGGCAGGCCGGACCCGGGGGATCCGGCAAATGAGGGTGGCGGATTATAGAAATCCAGACCCCATTGCTCAGGACGTCCCAGCGGGCGACTTGCAGCCACCCCCAAGCATCCGCTATACTCGACAGTCTTTCCCACCTGGAAACAAAAGCAATGGCAACCTCTTCCAAAGCCAAGAAGCGCACCGTGCGCCTGGCGTCTGGCCGCAAGCGCGCTCGCCAAGACGTCAACCTGAATGCCGCCAACTCGTCGCTGCGTTCGAAGTTCCGTACCTCGATCAAGAACGTGCTGAAGGCTGTCGCCTCTGGTGACAAGGCTCAGGCCACCGAGCTGTTCAAGACGGCCCAAAGCGTGATCGACTCGATCGCTGACAAGGGCATCTTCCACAAGAACAAGGCTGCTCGCCATAAGAGCCGCCTGTCCGCCAAGGTCAAGGCGCTGGCCGCCTGACATCACATCCAGGTGGACGTCCCAGGCCCCGCTCTGCGGGGCCTTTTTCATGCCTGAACGACGGTCCTTGCACTCTGCAGGCCGTCCAGCCGCCGGGAGGCGGCCCGGAAGAGATCCTTCCGCTCAGCGCTTGGTCGACGCTGCCTCGTCCGGCAGCAGACAGGCCTCCGCCACCTGCAGCCCGTTGTCCCGGGCAAAATTCATCACGAAGTCCCAGGCCATCGGCTCGATGTCCTTCAGGGCTTCGTTGACGATCACGCACTTCACCCCGTTGATCACCCGCGGCACGCAATACGGCGAATAGCCGATGAAGGCGCCAATGCCGCCGGCTTTCACGCCCCCGGGGCGGAAGCAGGACATCGCCCCGGCCAGACGCTCCGACCAGTCGCTCGGACGAAACGTGCGGCCCTCTTTGGTGATGCCTTGGATGAAAAATTCGCGGGGCTTGGTGGTCATGGGCGTTGTGGCGGTCAGAGGTCGCATGCTACAGACAGGAACTTGCAAGGCGCTGTCGGCACGCGAAGGTCGGAACCGCAACAGGGATTGCGCGGGGCGTGATTTTGCCTCGACCTTGCGGCAATGCAGCAAACAGGTCTCAGCACCCCAGGGAAGTGATCACCCTCTTGCCCTCATGGCAGGCCTCTGAAGCCCTCTGTCCGGGCCCTTCTCATGTCGACCGCGGGCCAGACCTTTAGAATCGGATCAGGTTGGCGTGCCAGCGCCGGATGCGGTGTCTGGCGCGACCAGCCTTTTTTCTTTTCACCTTCGGAGAACTGAGAATGTCCGCCTCCATGCCCCATGTCATGAACACCTACGGCCGGCTGCCCATTGCGCTGTCGCACGGCCGAGGCTGCGAAGTCTGGGACACCCGAGGCCGACGTTACCTGGACGCGCTGGGCGGCATCGCCGTGAACACGCTGGGCCACGACCACCCGAAGCTGGTGCCTGCCCTGCAGGCACAGATCGCCCAGCTGATCCACTGCTCCAACTACTACGAGAGCCCGCTGCAGGAACGCCTGGCCACGACGTTGTGCGAGCTCTCCGGCCTGGATGCGGCGTTCTTCTGCTCCACCGGCCTGGAAGCCAACGAGGCCGCGCTGAAGATCGCCCGCAAGTACGGCCATGACCGCGGCATCGAGCGGCCCGAGATCATCGTCTTCGAGAAGGCCTTCCACGGCCGCTCGATCGCGACGCTGTCGGCCACCGGCAACCCCAAGGTGCAGGCCGGCTTCGGTCCGCTGGTCGAAGGCTTCGTGCGGGTGCCGCTCAACGACATCGCCGCGATGCGTCAAGCCGCGGCAGCCCACCCGAACGTGGTCGCGGTGATGCTGGAAACCATCCAGGGCGAAGGCGGCATCCGCCCGGCCCGCTGGGACTACCTGCGCGAGGTGCGCCAGCTCTGCGACGAGAAGGGCTGGCTGCTGATGCTCGACGAGGTGCAGTGCGGCATCGGCCGCACCGGCAAGTGGTTCGCCTACCAGTGGGCCGGCATCCTGCCCGACGTGGTCCAACTGGCCAAGGGCCTGGGCTCCGGCGTGCCGGTGGGTGCCGTGCTGGCCGGCCCGCGCGCCAAGGACGTGCTGGGCCCGGGCAACCATGGCACCACCTTCGGGGGCAACCCGCTGGCCATGCGTGCCGGCATCGAGACCCTGGACATCATGGTGGCCGATGGCCTGCTGCAGAACGCCGCCGACGTGGGCGCGCACCTGAAGACCGCGCTGCAGACCGCCCTGGCGGACGTGCCTGGCGTGGTGGAGGTGCGCGGCGAAGGCCTGATGCTGGGCATCGAGCTGGACCGCCCCTGCGGTGCCATCCTGACCCGCGCGATGGAGGCCGGGCTGCTGCTGTCGGTCACCGCCGACAGCGTCGTGCGCCTGCTGCCGTCGCTGATCTTCACCCGCGCGCAGGCCGACGAGGTGGTCACCACGCTCGCCCCCCTGATCAAGACCTTCCTGTCGGAGTCCCAGGCATGAAACCGGGATACAGCCTCATGCGTCACTACCTGCAATTCAAGGATTTTCGGGCCGAGGAATACGCCTACCTGTTCGAACGGGCCCGCGTCATCAAGCAGCGCTTCAAGAACTACGAGAAGTACCAGCCGCTGACCGACCGCACCCTGGCCATGATCTTCGAGAAGGCCAGCACCCGCACCCGCGTCAGCTTCGAGGCCGGCATGTACC
>JAYSCA010000050.1:0-10178 GCA_041915165.1 Ideonella sp. | reverse complement strand
GCGGGCGTCAACTGCGACGAGGCGCGGACGGCGCTGCTCACCGCCTGGCGCCAGCACCGCGAGGGGGTGGTGCGCGCCTTGCCGGACATGGCCGCGCGCCTGCCCGAGGCGGACGCGATGCCGCAGCACTTCAAGATCCGCTACCTCGTGTTCCAGCGCGGAGGCGGTTACCGCGACCTGGAACGGCTGAGCTGACCGGCTGACCGCGGGGCCGGCCGGCCCGGCAGGGCTCCGCGGACGCCCCACTCACTAAAATGGCCGCCCTGGCTGCCGCACCGCGGCGCCCCTCACCGACTGCCTGGACCATGACCGACGCCACGCCCACCACCGACCGCCCCGAACTGCCCGACCACCTGTCCACCGACGCGAAGAGCCCGTTCTTCAACGCCAAGGTGTTCGAGCACGATGTGGGCATTCGCTTCAATGGCCAGCAGCGCATGGACGTGGCCGAGTACTGCATCAGCGAAGGCTGGATCAAGGTGCCGGTGGGCAAGAAGGTGGACCGCAAGGGCCAGCCGTTGCTGATCAAGCTCAAGGGCACGGTCGAGGCGTTCTACCTCTGACCCCGCCGCGTGGCAGGCCGCGGGCCTGCCGGGGTCCACGGATCTGCGGCTGGAAACATCCCTCTTTGTGAGGATCTGGCCGGTCCGGCCCCCCTACACTGGTTCACCGGGAGGCTGTCGTCATGTCCGACCAGATCTCGCCCCTGGCATCCTCGCTGGCACCTGCATTCGACCTCTTGCTCGATGCGGTCTGCATGGTGGATGAGCAGGGGCTCTTCGTCTACGTCAGCGCGGCTTGCGAACCCATCCTCGGCTACACGCCGCAGGAGTTGATCGGAACCCGCATGATTGAGCTGGTGCTGCCCGAGGACCGGGAGCGCACCCGCGAGGCCGGCCAGCGCATCATGGCCGGGCACACCCACCTGAACTTCGAGAACCGCTACCTGCACAAGGACGGACGGGTGGTGCACCTGATGTGGTCCGCCCGCTGGCTGCCCCAGGAGCGCCTGCGCATTGCCGTGGCGCGCGACATCACCGAGCGCAAGCGCGCCGAGCGCATCCAGGAAGCCACCTACGCCATCTCCGAGGCTGCCCACCGGACCGAGGACCTGGGCGGGCTGTGCCAGGAGATCCACCAGGCGATCGTGGGGCTGATGCCGGGCCATCACCTGGCCGTGGCCCTGCGTGATGACGGAGAGCGCAGCGGGCTGAGTTTCCCGTACTGGGCCGATGGCCGGGGCAGCGTGAGCGCCGAGCGGCGCGCCGACCTGGCGACCTTCTGCGAGGAGGTGATCCGCCTGGGGGAGGTGCGGCTGGTCCGTCGCGACCGCGATCCCGAGGCCGCGGCCTGGTGGGACGATGACCTGCAGTGCCGGGTGGGCGTGCCGCTGCGCACCCACAACGGGATCATCGGCGCCCTGGTGCTCAAGAGCTACGGCGACGAGGCCGGCTGCGACGAGCAGGACCTGGCCCTGCTGCAGTACATCTGCACCCAGATCGGGACCGTGATCGAACGCCAGCGGCTGTTCGGCCGGCTGCGCCACCTTTCGCACCACGACGCCCTGACCGGCTTGCCCAACCGGGCCTTGTTGCGCGACCGGCTCCAGCAGGCCATCGCCCGGGCGCGGCGGGGCAGCAGCTTTCTGTCGGTGCTCTACCTGGACCTGGACCGGTTCAAGGAGGTCAACGACACCCATGGCCATCTGGTGGGCGACCGCCTGCTGCAGGCCTTCGCCGAGCGCCTGAGGTCCCAGCTGAGGACCTCGGACACGGTGGCCCGCGTGGGCGGGGACGAGTTCGTCGTGCTGCTGGAGTCACCCAAGGGGCTGGCCGGCAACCGGGCGGCGGCCGACAAGATCCGCGAGGCCTTTGCCACCCCCTTGTTGGTGGACGGCCGCCCGCTGCCCATCCTGCCCAGCATCGGCCTGGCTGACTTCCCCGCCGATGGTGAGGAGGAGGGCCAGTTGCTCAGCGCGGCCGACAGCGCGATGTACTCGGCCAAGGGCGGCCGGCCCTGAGGCCGGCGCGGGCGCCCGTCAGGGCGTGGCCGTGGCCAGGCCGAACTGCCAGAGCAGGAAGGCCATGATGTCCGCCTGCTTGGCGGCGGCCTGCTGGGCCGTGCTGCCGATGCCGTGGCCGGCCTGTTCGTCCAGGCGCAGCAGCACCGGCTTGCCGCTGCTGGAGCTGGCCTGCAACTTGGCGGCGGTCTTGGCGCTCTCCCAGGTGTCCACCCGCGGGTCGTTCATGCCGTGGATCAGCAGCACCGCCGGATAGGCCACCCCCTTCTCAATGTGCTCATAGGTGCTCATCGCCTGCAGGGCCTTGAACTCCGCGGGGTCCTGCACCGTGCCGAACTCGGAGATGTTGGTCACGCCATTGGCCGAGAACTCCGAGCGCAGCGTGTCGAGCATGCCGACGTCGAAGATGGCGGCGGCGAACAGTTCCGGCGCCTCGGTCACCGCGCGGCCGACGAAGATGCCGCCGGCGCTGGTGCCCCAGATGCCCAGCCGTTGCGGGGTGGTGTAGCCCTGGTCGATCAGGTACTTGGCGGCAGCGATGCCGTCCTTCCAGGTGTTGGGCTTGGTGGCCTTGAAGCCGGACCGGTGCCAGGGGTCGCCAAAGGCGCCGCCGCCGCGCACATTGGCGATGGCGATCACGCCGCCGCGCTCGAACCAGGCGATGTCGCGCGGCAGGAAGCGGGCCTCCTCGCTCACGCCGTAGGCGCCGTAGCCGATCAGCAGCGTCGGCGCCTGGCCGTCGCGCTTCAGGTCCTTGCGGTGCAGGATGGCCAGCGGCACCTTCACCCCGTCGTGGCTGGTCACCATCACCTCCTCGGCGACCAGCTCCGGCGCGCCGGCGGGCGCCTGCTGGTTCAGCAGGCCGGTGTCCTGCGTGCGCCCCTGGGCGTCCACGCGCAGCAGCCGGGCGGGCTGGGTCCAGGACGAGGTGCTCACCAGCGTGTCACCGGCCAGATGGGCCGGGTTGCCGGTGATCAGCGTGCTGCCGGCCAGCCCCGGCGCAATGTCGTGCCGGCCCTGGGCGTCGTAGCGCACCGCGCGCAGCGTGAAGCCGCTGCGCTCCTCGGCCAGGATGGCGTCGGCGGTCAGCTCGAAGCCTTCCAGCACCCCGCTGGCGGGTTCCGGCACCAGGGTGCGGGGGCCGGTCAGGGTGTTGTCCTCCAGCGGCAGGGCCTTCAGCTGGCCGCGGGGCGCCCCCCGGTAGGTGCGCACCACCAGTTCGTCACCGCGCAGCGCGGCGTCGGTGATCTGGTCTTCCGGCCCGGCGATGCGCCGCCAGGCCACCTGGGGCGCCTGCAGGGCCGCCAGCGGGGCGACGAACAACTGGCCCTCGGGCGAGGTGGTGTCGGTGGTGCGGGCCACCATGTAGCCGCTGTCCGGGCTGAAGAAGACCTGGCCCACCTCCAGGCGGTCCAGCTTCAGAGCGGGGGAGACCGTCCGGCCGAACAGGGGCCGGGCCTGATCGGCCTTCTGGCCGACGGTCTGCAGGAAGACGGTGCTGTCCTGGTAGGTCTCGGTGTCCGGTGCCTGGGGCGGCAGGTCGCGCAGCTGGTTGTAGGCGAAGCGGCGGCTGTCGGGCATCCAGCTCACGCCGTCCTCCACCACCCGCGGGATCGGCTCGCCCACCGTCTGGCCGCTGCCGATGTCCAGCACGGACAGCGTGGCGTTCTCGGAGCCGCCGGCGGAGATGCCATAGGCCAGGTAGCGGCCATCCCAGGACGGCATGAAGTAGTTGATGGCCTGGGGCACGCCGCCGGCCGCCTGGGCCAGGGCGTCCGGGTCCACCAGCACCCGTTCCGGCCCGCTCAGGCCCAGGCGCATCACCAGCTTGAACTGGTTCTGGCCCGCTGGCCGCCGCAGGTAGTAGTAGCGCTCGCCGGGCATGCGCAGCAGGCCGCGGACGGCGTCACCGGTGCCCTGGCCCAGCTGCGTGATGCGGTTCAGCAGCGGCTGGCGCTGGTCGATGCGCGCCAGCGTCTGGCTGGCGTCGCGGGCCTCGGCCCGCATCCAGGCCAGGGTTTCCGGCGAACGGGTTTCCAGGTTGCGGTAGGGGTCGACCCAGGTGACGCCGTGCCGGGTCTCGGTCACCGGGTGGCTGGGGGCGGGCGGCGGCATCTGGGCCCGGGTGGGGGCGGCCAGACCGCAGGCCAGAGCGCCGGCCGCGATCAGCGGGCCCAGCGCGAAGGGCTTCAAGGGCATGGAGGGTTCCAGGAACGGGAGGACGGCGATGTTACGGCTCAGGGCCGGCGCGGCGCCGGCGTGGCCATGCGCACCCCCCACGCCGCGGTGGCCATCAGCGTGGCCAGGGCCACCACCGCCAGCCAGCCGCCGTGCGCCAGGGCCTGGCTGCCCAGCGCCGAGCCGGCGGCCATGCCGATGAACATGGCGGTCAGCAGCACCGCGTTCAGGCGGCTGCGGGCGGCCGGTTCCAGGCCGTAGATCAGCGTCTGGTGGGCCACCAGCGTGGCCTGCACGCCGAAGTCGAAACCGAGGGTGGCCAGCACCAGCAGGGGCAGCCAGGCGGCGCGGGGCAGCCACAGCTCCAGCGCCAGGGCGGCGAAGGACAGGGCGGTCAGGCTGGTGCCCAGGCGGGCCACCCAGCCAGGGCCGCGGCGGTCGGCCAGCCGGCCCGCCAGCGGCGCGGCCAGGGCGCCCGCGGCGCCCACCAGGCCGAAGGCGCCGGCGGCCGCGCTGCCCATCTGGTAGCGCTGGAACAGCATCATCGCCAGCGTGGACCAGAAGGCGCTGAAGGCCACCGACAACAGGCCCTGGGCCCAGGCGGCCCGGCGCAGGCCGGGATGGCGCCGCCACAGCTGACCCAGCGAGCGCAGCAAGGCGCCGTAGCCCAACGTGGTGGTGGGGGCGATGTGGGGCAGGCCGCGCCAGCTGGCCACGCCGATGGCCGCCACCGCCACCGTGGCCAGGCCGTAGACGCTGCGCCAGCCGAACTGCTCGGCCACCAGGCCGCTGGCCACCCGCGACAGCAGGATGCCCAGCAGCAGTCCGGTCATCACCGTGCCGACGATGCGACCGCGCTGTGCCTCGGGGGCCAGCGCGGCGGCGGCCGGCACGATGTCCTGGGCCATGGTGGCCATCACGCCCACCGCCAGGCTGGCCGCCATCAGGGTGGCCACACCGGGGGCCAGGCCGCAGGCCAGCAGGGCCAGGGCCAGGCCGGCGGCTTTCGCGGTGATCAGGGTGCGGCGGTCGTGTCGGTCGCCCAGCGGGGCCAGCAGCAGGATGCCCAGGGCATAGCCCAGCTGGGTCAGCGTGGGCACCAGGCCGATCTGGCCGGTGCTGGCCTGCAGGCTCTCGCCCAGTCGGCCCAGCAGCGGCTGGCTGTAATAGATCGAGGCCACGGCCAGCCCCGCGCCGGTGGACAGCAGCAGCACGAGCGAGGTGGGCAGAGCGGCGCCATCCGTGCGGGGCGGTGATGACGTGAGGGTGGAGCTGGACATGGGGGGCCTTCCGGGGGGGTGGCGGCGCAGACGGGGTGCGCCATGGGTGAAATTCTCTTGGCGCATGAAAAATCACGGTAGTGGGCCTGATCGCAGATTTGCTATACGCTGGACGTATGAAACAAGTCCCCGTCGGTGCCGATCGCCTGGACCTGCTGCAGACCTTCGTGCGCATCGTCGAGGCCGGCAGCCTCTCGGCCGCGGCCCAGCAGCTGGGCACCACCCAGCCCACGGTCAGCCGGCGGCTGCAGCAGCTCGAGCGCCAGCTGGGCCTGCGCCTGCTGCAGCGCTCCACCCACGCGATGAAGCTCACCGGCGATGGCGAGCGCTGCTTCGAGCATGCCAAGGGCCTGTTGGAGCGCTGGGAGGCGATCGAAGCCGACCTGCGCGGCGTGCAGGACGCGCCGCGCGGCCACCTGCGGGTGCTGGTGCCGTCGGTGTTCGGCCAGCAGCAGCTGGTGCCGCCGATGGTGAGTTTTCTGAAGCAGCACCCCGCCGTCTCGGTGGAGTGGCTGCTGCACGACCGCTTGCCGGACTTCATCGCCGAGGGCATCGACTGCGCGGTGCGCATCGGCGTGGTGGAGGACCCGGGCCTGGTGGCCATCCGCCTGGCCGAGCTGCCGCGCATCGTGGTGGCCGCGCCGGGGCTGTGGGGCGAGGGCCCGCTGCCGCAGACGCCGGCCGAGCTGGCCCGCCTGCCCTGGCTGGCGCTCAACACCTTTTACCGCGACGAGGTGGAACTGATGCACGCCGGGCGGGGCCAGGCGGTGCGCTTCGCGATCCGCCCGCGCCTGTCCACCGACCACCTCTACGCCCTGTGCAACGCGGTGCGCGGCGGGCTGGGGGCGGGTATCGCCTCCACCTGGGCGGTGGCCGAGGACCTGGCCGCCGGCCGCCTGCTGCAGCTGGCGCCGGACTGGACGGCGCCGGCCCTGCCCATCTCGCTGGTGCATCCGCCCGGGCGCTTCCCGCCGGCGCGGCTGCGGGCCTTCATCGCGCTGATGCGCGACTACCTGCCCCGGGTGCCCGGCGTGCGCCCGCCCAGCCGGCCGCCGCGGTCGGTCTGAGGCCTGCCGCCCCCGGGGCTCAGGCGCTGGCGGGTGTGCTGGCGGGGGCGCAGACGGCAAAGCGCACCTGGGCGCGCAGCCCGGTGCGGGCGCCGGGCGGGCGGTCCAGTGCCACCTGGGCGCCCCAGGCGGTGGCGATCTCGCGCACGATGGCCAGGCCCAGGCCGGTGCCCTCGGTGTCGCCGGCCAGGCGGTAGAAGCGCTCGAACACCCGCTCGCGCGCCTCGGGCGGGATGCCCGGGCCGTCGTCGTCCACCGTGAACACCGCCTGTGCGCCGTCCTGGGTCACTGTGACGGTCACATGCCCGCCTTCGGGGCTGTAGCGCAGCGCGTTGTCCACCAGGTTGGCCAGCAGCGCATCCAGCAGGGCCGGCTGGGCCTGCACCGGCACCGGCTGCGACGGGGCCTCGAAACCCAGGTCGATCTGCCGGCGCTCGGCCAGCGCTGCCAGCTCCTCCACCACCCGCAGCGCGGCCGCGCCCAGGTCCACCGTCTCGCGCTGGGTGGCGGCGTCCTGGTGCTCGGCCTGGGCCAGCAGCAGCAGCTTGTTGGTCACCGCCACCAGGCGCCGGTTGCTGGCCTGCATCTCGCGCCACATCGCGTCCATGTCCTCGCGCAGCAGCTCGCCCGGGGCGCGGTGGGCCCGGCGGTGGCGGGCATAGGCGATCTGCGAGGCCTGCATGGCCAGCGGCGTGCGCAGCTGGTGGGCGGCGTCGGCGATGAAGCGGCGCTGGGCCTCGATGTGGCGGCGGATCTGCCGCGCGAAGGCGTTGATGGTGTCGGCCACCGGCCGCAGCTCGCGGTGCAGGCGGCGCGCATCCACCGCGATGTCGGCGCGCAGCGCGTCGCGCGTCTCCAGCTGGCGGGCCAGGCGCACCAGCGGCCGCAGCTCGCGCCGCAGGCCGAAGCTGACGAAGGCCGCGGCGGCCAGCAACGTCACCAGCAGAAAGGCCACCGTGGGCCACCACAGGCGCAGCGCCATGTGGTCGCGGCTGCGGGTGGTCTTGCCCACCGCGATGGTGATGGCCCGGCCGCTGCCGGCTTCATACATGGCGCGCTCGGTCACCACCGCGCGCAGGGCCTGGCCGTCGAAGCGGGCGTCGTACCACTGGGCCCGGTCGGTACCCACCAGCTGCCGCGGCCGGGGCAGCGGAAAGCCCGGCGAGCCGGCCAGCAGATTGCCCTCGGCGTCGGTCACGCTGAGGTAGACGCGGTCGCGGTCGTCCGAGGCGAACAGGCTCAGCGCCGAAGGCGGCACGCTGGCGGCCACGTCGTTGTCCTCCCAGATCAGCCGGTCCGACAGCACCTTGGCCGAGGCCAGCAGGTCGTGGTCCTGCACATAGTCGGCCACCGTGGCCACGCCCTGCCAGGCCAGCCAGGCGCAGCCCGCCACGCACAGCGACAGCGGCAGCAGCAGCCAGGCCAAGAGACGCAGCCGCAGACTGGGGGCGGCGGCCGGAGTGGGCATGGGCGTCATGCCTCCTCGCGCGGGCGCAGCAGGTAGCCCACGCCGCGCAGCGTGATGATGGCCGCCTGGTGGCCCTCCAGCCGGCGGCGCAGCCGGTGCACATAGAGGTCCACCGCGTCGGTGCCGGCCTCGTCCTCCTGCGCGAAGATGCTGTCGTGCAGGGCCTGCTTGCTGACGGTGCGGCCCAGCTGCAGCACCAGGGCCTCCAGCAGCGAGCGCTCGCGCGGCGGCAGGGCCAGGGCCTGGCCGGCCAGCGTGAACTGGCGGGTGGGCAGGTCGTAGGCCAGGTCGCCGCAGACGATGTCGTTGGCCTTGCCCGGCACCAGGCGCCGCATCAGGGCCTTGATGCGGGCCACCAGCTCGGGCACCTCGATGGGCTTGACCAGGTAGTCGTCGGCGCCGATCTCCAGGCAGATCACCTTCTGGTCCAGCGCGGCCGAGGCGGTCAGCACGATGACCGGCAACGCGCTCTGGCGCTCGCGCAGGCGGCGCAGCACACCCTTGCCCGACAGGCCCGGCAGGTTCAGGTCCAGGAGGGCCAGGTCGTAGTGGTGGGCCTGCAGCAGCTGGTCGGCGGCCTGGCCGTCGGCCACGGTGTCGACGATGAAGTCCTGCTGGCGCAGCAGGCTGGCCAGCCAGTGCGAGAGCTCGGTGTTGTCTTCGATCAGCAGCAGTTTCATGACCGCGCGCACGGTAGCAGGGGGCCGCCATGATGCCCGGCTTGCGCGCCAATTCCTTCGGGCCGATGGGGGTTACGGGTTTCCCATGAGGGTTCGGCGCGCGCCATGAAACCCGGCCGAAAGACGGCCCTGCCTACAGTGGCCTCCAGGCACCCGGCACAGGGCGCCATCCGACACACCCTCTGGAGACATCTCATGCGCCTTCGTCCTGCCCGTTCCCTGTTGGCTGCCGCCGCCGTCGCGGCCTGCGCGCTCGCGCCGGTGGCCGGCGCCCGGGCCGCCGAGCCCATCACCATCATGGTGGGCGGCATCAACAAGATCATCTACCTGCCGGCCAAGCTGGCCGAGTCGCTGGGCTACTTCAAGGCCGAGGGCCTGACGGTGGAGCTGCAGTCGCAGCCCGCGGGCGTGGACGCCGAGAACCAGCTGATCGCCGGTGCGGTGCAGGCCGTGGTGGGCTTCTACGATCACACCATCGACCTGCAGAGCAAGGGCAAGGAACTGGAAGCCATCGCCGTCTTCTGCAAGGTGCCCGGTGAGGTCGAACTGGTCTCCACCAAGGCCGCCCCCAGCTTCAAGACCATGGCCGACGCCAAGGGCAAGACCCTGGGTGTGACCGGCCTGGGCTCCTCCACCGACTTCCTGACCCGCTACCTGGCCGACCGCCAGGGCGTGGCTTCCAAGGACTACACCCTGCTGCCGGTGGGCGCGGGAAACACCTTCATTGCCGCCATCAAGCAGGACCGCATCCAGGCCGGCATGACCACCGAGCCCACCGTGTCCGAGCTGCTCAAGACCGGCGAGGCCAAGGTGCTGGTGGACCTGCGCACCGAAGAGGGCAGCAAGGCCGCGCTGGGCGGCCTCTACCCCGCGGCCAGTCTGTATGTGCAGAACGCCTGGGCCGACAGCCACAAGGCCGAGGCCACCAAGCTGGCACGCGCCTTCGCCCGCACCATGGCCTGGATCCACAGCCACAGCGCCGAAGAGATCGCCGACAAGATGCCCAAGGACTACTACGGCGCCGACAAGGCTCTGTACGTGAGCGCGCTGAAAGCCTCGCTGCCGATGTACACCACCGACGCCCGCATGCCCGCCGGCGGCCCGGAGACGGTACTCAAGGTGCTGGCCAGCTACAAGCCGCTGGTCAAGAGCAAGAACATCGACCTCGCCAAGACCTACACCAACGCCTTCCTGGACGCCGCCAAATGAGCACCGCCACCCTTGAGCGCGCGGCCACCCCGGCCATCGCCGCCGGCAGTGCCCCGGCCATCGAGTTCCGCGGCGTCTCGCTGCGCTACATCTCGGCCGACGGCCACGCCACCGTGGCCCTGCGCGACTTCTCCATGGCGGTGGCCCGCGGCGAGTTCATCGCCATCGTCGGGCCCACCGGCTGCGGCAAGTCCACCACGCTGAACATGATCACCGGCCTGCTCAAGCCCACCGTGGGCGAGGTGCGCATCATGGGCCAGGCGGTGGGCGGCATCG
>JAYSCA010000049.1:0-10199 GCA_041915165.1 Ideonella sp. | reverse complement strand
AGTGTCACGGCGGTCTCCACCAATGTGTCGGCCAGCCGGGCCTCCAGGCCGCCCAGTTCGTCCTGGAAGGCGGCCACCACCTGGGCCATCTGGGCGCTGACCTGCTGGGCGAACTGGCGCTTGGCCGCTTCCAGGGCTTCCAGCCCGTCGCGGTAGCCGTCGCTCCAGCCCTGCTGGCGGGCTTCGTGGATGCGGGCCTCCCATTCCTCGACACTGGGGCCGGTCTCGACCGGTTCCTCGACGGGCGGGACCTCCGGCTCGGCGGCCTGGGTGGCGGCCGACCAGGGCGCCGGGCGGGCCGGGCCACCGAAGGCGTCCGGCGTCCAGGCGGCGAAGTCGGACAGCTCCTCGCGCGGGATGAAACGGGTGTAGGCGCTGGCCGGGCGCTGCGTGCCCCCCTGGGGCGGCGGCACCGGACGCGGCGGCACCGGCTTAGAGGAAGTCATCGCCGCCTCCCGAGGCAATCACGATCTGGCCTTCGTCGACCAGGCGGCGCACGACCTTGAGAATCTCCTTCTGCTCGGACTCGACCTCGGCCACCCGCACCGGGCCGCGCGATTCGAGGTCCTCGCGCAGCGACTCGGCCGCGCGGCTGGACATGTTCTTGAAGATGCGCTCGCGCAGCTCCGGCGTGGCGCCCTTGAGGGCGATGATCAGCGAGTCGCCCTGCACTTCCTTGAGCACGGTCTGGATGGCCCGGTCGTCCAGCTTGTTCACATCGTCGAAGGTGAACATGTTGTCCATGATCTTCTGGGCCAGGTCGCCGTCGGCCTCGCGGATGTAGTCCAGCACCGAGGTCTCGACCGAGGAGCCGAGCATGTTGATGATCTCGGCGGCGGTCTTCACCCCGCCCAGCGTGGCCTTCTTCAGGCGGTCGCCGCCGGCCAGCACCTTGCTGAGCACCTCGTTGAGGTCCTTCAGCGCGGCCGGCTGGATGCCGTCCAGCGTGGCGATGCGGATCAGCACTTCGTTGCGCTGCCGCTCGGTAAAGGACTTCAGGACTTGAGAAGCCTGGTCGAAATCCAGATGCACGAGGATGGCGGCAATGATCTGCGGGTGTTCGTTGCGCAGCAGTTCGGCCACCGAGGCGCCGTCCATCCACTTCAGGCTCTCGATGCCGCTGACATCGCTGCCCTGCAGGATGCGGTCGATCAGCAGGTTGGCCTTGTCCTCACCCAGGGCCTTGCGCAGCACCGACTTGACGTACTCGTCGGTGTCGTTGACCAGCATGTGCTGCTCGGAGGCGACGGTGGTGAAGCGGTCGAGCACCTGTTCCACACGTTCACGCGGGATGACCTTGAGCCGGGCGATGGTCTCGCCGAGCTTCTGCACTTCCTTCGGGCCCAGGTGCTTGAAGACGTTGGCCGCTTCTTCCTCGCCCAGGGACATCAGCAGGATGGCCGCGTCTTCGACGCTTTGGTCCTCGGTGCTTTCTTTTGCCATGGTCAGTCCCCGTCAGGCGGCCTCGCCGGTCACCCACTCGCGCATGATGTTGGCCACCGCTGCCGGGTTGTCGCGCGCCAGCTGACGCGCCGCCTCCAGCTTGCCGGTGACCGCCGGCGATTCCAGCAGCGGGGTGCCCGCCGTCTCGTCCGGCAGGGCCGGCACGTCGTCCACCACCGCGTCGAGCTGGGCCAGCTTGGCCTCGTCCTCGCTGGGCGGGGGGGGCGGCGGCGCAAAGACATCCTTCAGCGTGGGCCGGATGACCCCGAAGATCAGGGCCAGCGCCACCAGGGTCAGCGCCGCCGGCACCGCCGCGGTGTGCAGCAGGTCCTTCACCCAGGGCTGTTGCCACAGCGGCAGCTTGTCGTCCTGCGGCTCGGCCGGCGCCTGGAACGGGGCGTTGATGACGCGCACCGAGTCGCCCCGGTTCTTGTCGTAGCCCACGGCCTCCTGCACCAGCGCGGTCAGCTTGTCGAGCTCGTCCTGGCTCAGCGGCTGGGTGCTGGTCTTGCCCTTGGCATCGGTGGCCGTGCGGTAGTTGATGACCACCGCCGCGTTCAGGCGCTTGATCATGCCGGTGGCGTTGCGGGTCACCCGCACGGTCTTGTCGACCTCGTAATTGGTGACCGATTCCTTCTTGCTGTTGCCGCCATTGGTGGCGGCATAGGCGGCCTGCAGCGGGGCCGACGCGCCGTTGATGGGCGCCTGCGCCGGCACCGGCGGCTGGTTGGTGGCGGCCCCGGGCACGCCGGTGGGCACGGTGTTGCCCTGGTTGGTCGATTCGGAGTTCTGCTGGCTGCGCACGGCGGCCGGCTGGTCACCCTGGTTGGGGCGGAACTGCTCGGAGGTGGCTTCGCTCTGGGTGAAGTCCAGCTCGGCCGTCACGGCGGCCCGCAGGTTGTCATGGCCGACCACCGGCTCCAGGATGTCCTGCACCCGCTTCAGGTAGCCGGACTCGACCTGGCGGACGTAGCGCAGCTGCTGCTCGTCCAGGCTTTGCTGCGAGTTCTCGCCCGGGCCGGACAGCAGGTTGCCGTGCTGGTCCACCACGCTGACGGCCTTGGCGTCCAGGTCCGGCACGCTGGAGGAGACCAGGTGCACGATGGCGGCGGCCTGGCCCCGGTCCAGACTGCGGCCGGCGAGCATCGTCAGCATCACGCTGGCACTCGGCTTCTGCTGTTCACGGAAGAAGCCGTTCTGTTGCGGCAGGGCCAAATGCACGCGGGCGTCCTCGACGCCATCGAGCTTCAGGATGGTGCGCACCAGCTCGCCTTCGAGCGCGCGCTGCATGTTGCTGCGCTCCTGGCGGTCGGTCTGGCCGAAGCGGGCGTTGTCCAGCAGCTCGTTGCCCGCCACGCTGGCCTTGGGCAGGCCGGCGGCGGCCAGCTTCATCTTCAGGTCGTAGAGCTTGTCGGCCGGCACCATGATGGCCGCGCCGCCGTCGCTGTACTTGTAGGGCACGTTCATCTGCTGGAGCTGGGCCAGGATCGCCCCGGCTTCTTTGTCCGGCAGGTTGGCGTAGAGGATCTTCCAATCGCCCTGCCCGGCCCAGATGGCCATGGCCACGACCGCGGCCAGCACCGCGGCCACCGCGGCGCCCAGCTTCATCTTGGCCGACGCAGGCATGGCGGCCAGCTTGCCCAGGAATTTCTGGGGCGGCTCGGCCGGCTCAAGCGGCTGCAACGGCGCGGGAGAGGCGACAGCGGTGTCCATGGTGTGGCGACGGATCGACGAAAGTGGACCCACGGGGGGGCAGTGCGTCGATTGTTTGGCAGGTGCCGCCCCGCCCAAGACGGAAGAAACCGCCCAATCCCGAGGCAGTTCCGTTCTTCGCGCCGGCGCCCGGCCCCTACCATCTCGTCCATCGCTCCCCGAAACCGTGGAGGATTTGCCATGGATCTGAAACTCAAGCCCTTCGACTTCAACCAGGCGGTGGCCAAAGCCGGTCTGGCGCCGGATGGCACCCCGCTGGCGCGCGCCCGTGCCACGCCAAAGGGTGACTTTCAGACCGCCATGGCCAGCGCGCTGCAGCAGGTCAGCACCGCCCAGAACGAGAGCACCCGCCTGCAGCGCGAGCTGCAGCTGGACAACCCCTCGGTGTCGCTGGAAGACACGATGGTGGCCATGCAGAAGGCCCAGGTCGGCTTCCAGGCCACCATCTCGGTGCGCAACCGCATGGTGCAGGCCTACACCGACATCATGAACATGCAGGTCTGAGCGCCTTGACAACCGCGCCCGCCCCCTTGGCGGTGTCCACGCCCCTGCCCCTGTCGGTGTGCCTGATCGCGCGCGATGAGGAACGCCAGCTGGGCCGCCTGATCCAGTCCGTGCGGGGTCTGGCCGCCGAAGTGGTGGTGGTGGACACCGGCAGCCGCGATGCCACCCGCGAACTGGCCCGCAGCCTGGGGGCGCGGCTGCTGGAGACGCCGTGGACCGATGACTTCTCGGCCGCACGCAATGTTTCCATCGCGGCCGCCACCCAGCCCTGGATCCTGTCGATCGATGCCGATCAGGAGCTGCCTTCGGGCAGCCGTCCCATGCTGCAGAAAGCACTGTCCCACTCAGGCCAAGCACAGATCGTCCATATCGACCTTCTGGGTCCCCGGAACGAGATCGTCAGCACGCTGGCCAGCCTACGGCTCTGGCGCAACGATCCACGCATCCGCTACCAAGGCCGCGTGCACGAGGATGTCGCCCCCAGCCTCTTGGCCATGGGTTGCGGCGACTGGCACGACAGTGGCCTGCGCTTGCGCGATCATGGCTATGTGGACGCCGCAGAGCGCCAACGCAAACGTGAACGCAACCTCCTGTTGCTGCGCCAGGCATCCCGGGAACAACCTGACGACCTGTACTTGGCCTACAAGCTGGCGACCAGCCTGCCCCCTGATGCAGCCGAAGAACGAGAGTCTCTGTTGCTCAGCACGCTGCAGCGTGCCCGACGACTGCCTGTTGCCCAGCAGCATAGCCTGCCCTTTTTACCCAGCCTGTACGGCTGTGTTTTGGACGGCCTGGCCCGCCAGGGCCAACTCGTACAAGCCGTCACCCTTTGCCAAGACGCCCTTGACCAGCCGAACAGCAGTCTCGACTTCAGTGCGGGCCGGGCCCTGGCTCGCGCAGGCGAAGCCCCCGCGGCAGTCCATTTGCTGCAGCGCTTTCTGGACAGATCGCCCCCGGAGATAGACCTTCTGCAACGCGACCCCGATGCTGAACCAGCGCAGGCTTGGTACTGGTTGGGCTGGCTGGCCAGCCGACAAGGGCAGGCTGCCCTGGCTGCACAAGCTTGGTCCAAAGGACTGGAAGAAGCTTCCCCCCAGCAGACCATCATCCTGACCTGCGAGCTGCTGCGCTTGCACCTGCAGGCGGGCCGACTGGACATCGTGGCGGAAGGCCTGGACGACCTGGCGACCTCCACCCAAAGCGTCCCCAATGCCATGACCGAGCTGATGCGGCTGAGCGCCGAACTGTCTCTGGCCGCCGGAGACACCGACGGTGCCGCCCAGTTTGCCGAGGCCGCCTGTCATCACAGCGATCAGGCAGCCGCCCTGCGCTCGCGGATCGCCCGTGAGCGAGGGGAGTCCGATCCGGAGCTGCTGGCCCGGTGCGCAGAGGCATTGCGGGGCCAGCGGTACGACACGCTGGCGGAACGGGTGCGGCTGACACGCCATCGCGGCCTGCCCTGGCACGGCGAGCTGCCACCGGCCACATGGGCCCTGCTGGCCGGGACCTGACGGCCCCGCCGGCGCCTCAGTCGAGGCTGAGCATGCGCCGGCGCTTCTGCGTGGCGTCGATGTAACGCTGCAAGGACCGACTGGCCTCGGAATCGAGGCCCTGGAGTTCGCAGCCCAGCCGCACGCCGCGGGCCTGGGGGTGGATGGCCGTCACGTGGGCGATGTGCAGCTGGGCCGGAAACTGGGTGTCGGCGTCCAAGGCCATCCGCACGCCCTTGACCACCAAGCCGGGTTCGACCACCGGCACGTCGCTGGGCAGAAACAGCGCGCAGCCGCCAATGCTCACGTCCAGCACCCGCAGGTCCAGCCGCATCTCGGGCAGCTGGGGATGACGGAAGGTGGCGGTGGGTGCACTGCGCTCCAGCGTGCGCACCCGGTAGCTGGCACGGCGCTGGAAGCGGTAGAGCTCGCGCGGCAGGGTGGCCTGCAGCACACAGGTCCGCGAACCGTGCACCAGCACCCGGTCGGCCACGTCGAACTGGATCTTGATCTGGTCCAGGTAGGCCACGGCCATGGCCTCGTCGGCCTCGACCAGGCGCTGCACGGCCGGCGCCATCATGTCCACGCTGAAGGCCAGCTTGCCGTGTTGCGTGTCCAGGCTCCACAGGGTGGTGCCGTAGGCGCTGCCATCGGCCGCGCACAGGTTGATCAGCGTGCCGCGCTCCATCAGCGACTTGAGCAGGGCACGGATCTCCACCGCGTCACCGATGCGAAAAGCCGAAAACGACGAAGCCCCCGGAGAATCCAGGGGCGCGGGCCGGGTGTCGGAAAACATCGTCAGTCCAGTCAGGCTCGGTGGAGTGAGACAGGGGCCCCGGCTCAATGCAGCATCTTGCTGCGACCGTGCATCATGTTGTCCAGGTCCTCCAGCCAGGGCTCCGCGAGGTAGCGGATCTCGGCATCGTTCAGGAGGATGCGCTGCATGATACGAGACTTGACCTGATTTTCTTCCTTCTTCAGGGCCTGGTCCTTGGCAACCTGCTTGAGCTGTGAAATCAGCACGGCGCAGGCGCCTTCAAGCTTGACGACCTCGTCCCAGTTGCCGTCACGAGCCGCCGTCAGCATGTCGCTGCTGGCCCGCTCAATGGCCTCGTAATAGCTCAGCAGGTTCTCGGGCATGATGGATTCCTTTCTTCCCGAACCTCAGTTCAGGGAATGGTTGACCTGGGAACCGATGGCCTTCCAGGCCTCGCGCAGTGGTTCCATCAGGTTTTCGCATTCGACGATCACACTGGCGTCATTGCGCACATTGGCCAGCGTCAGACGCAGGGTGAGGTAGGCGTACAGGTCATTCAGGTCCTGCGCCAGGCGGCCGCCGTCTTTCAGGTTCAGGCAAGCCTTGAGGCCTTCGTCCACGATGCGGGCGGCCTTGCTGAGGGCCCGACCCTTGAGCTCGACCTGACCGCTCATCAGATAGCCGCGGGCCTGCTTGAGGGCTTCCATGTAGCCGTCGAACAGCATCTCGATCAGCTTGTGGGGGCTGGCATCGGCAATGCCCGTTTCCACGCCGACGCTGCGATAGGCACCGGCGAAACTGGCGGCCTGACCAAGAGAGCGGGAGTATGCGGGGCTGAACATCGTGGTGTCTCGGGTTCGTGAGGTGTTGATCCGTTATCGACGACTCCCTGACGTTCTTGAGCCCAACAGCGCCGTCTTTTGCCCTTTGTTTCCGCCTCAAGAAAACGGGGCGCCCGAAGGCGCCCCGCAACCCATTCCTTTCAGCCGTTTCAGGCCGAGGTTTTGTTCAGGGCCGTGACCTGCTGGGTGACATAGGTGCTCAGCGCATTGAGCGAAGCCATCTGGGTGTCCAGCGCCTGGTACTGGGCCCGCAGCCGCGCCTCGTAGCTGGTCAAGCGATCGTTAAGCTGGTCCTGGCGGGCCTGGTTGCGTTTGATGGAATCGTTGATGGCGTTCTGCCGGGTCTGCAGCGCGCCCTCGGTCGAGTCCAGCACCGCGTTGCCCAGGTCGCGGAACATGTCCATGAAGCCCGAGCCATCCTTGGTCGTGCCATCGGTGGCCAGGGCCTTGGCCACTTCGGCGGGGTTCTTCAGCGCGGTCTCCAGCGTCGAGGTGGTGAGGCTGAGCTTGCCGTCCGCCCCCGTTCTGATGCCCAGGTCGGAGAGGTGCTGCAGGCTGCTCGAGGCCGTGCTGGTGGTGTTGAGGATGCCGCGCATCTGGTTGAGCAGGCTGATCGTGGTGCGATCGCCCTGCAGCGGCCCCCCGGAGCCCTGCTCCCCCTTGTTGGCCGGCGGCGTGTACTTGGTCTGGTCCTGGATATAGCCCATCAGGTCGTTGTAGGCGCTGACGAAGGACTTGACCGCCGTCTCCATGCCGTCGGTGTCGTCCCCGACCGTCACCGCCACCTCGGCGGTGCTGACCTTGCCAACGGTGATGCTCAGGCCATCGGCCACGTTGTCAAAGGTGTTGGTGGTCGACGCCACCTGGATGCCGTTGATCGTCGCCTGGGCGTTGGCGGCCGACTGGTTCAGCGACATGACCGAGCTGGTACCCGACGGGTCGTAGGCCAGGGCCGACAGGCCGGTGCTCGGGGCGCCATCGTCGACGGTCTCGGTGGCCGTGATGCGAAAGCCGTTCTCGGCCCCGGTCTCGGTCGAGCGCAGGGACAGGCGCGCACCGTTGGCATCGTTGACGATGCTGGCGGTCACGCCGGCCCCGGCAGCATTGATCTTGTCACGGATGGCCGACAGGCTGGTTTCGCCCGCGCCGATGGAGATGCTGACCGGCGACGCGCCGCTCTTGGCGGAAAAGGTCGACCCGGACCAGCTGCCCAGCTCGATCGTGAGCGAGCCCTCGTTGAGGGTGGCGCTGGACGAGGCGAAGGCGCCCGAAGTGACCGTCTGGGCGCTGGCCAGTGCCTGCACGGAAATCCCGTAATTGCCGGAGGTGCCGCCCGCCGCCACCGAACCGGTGACCACGCTGCTGTCGGCGGAGGTGAAGGTCTTGGACTGCCACAGCGTGCTGCTGGTCAGCGCCTGGGCGGCGTCCCGCATGGCCGAGGTCAGGCTGGTCAGCTTGCCCATGGAGGACAGCTGGGTCTTCATCGCCGTCTGCTCGGTGGCCAGCACCTGGATCGGCTTCTGCTCGACCGCAAGCAACGCCGAGATGATGGATTCTGATTGCAGGCCGGAGCCCACCCCCAGCGACGACACGGCGGCAGTGGATGACATGGCAGTCCTTTGACGTGTTCAGGGAATGGCCGAGCGCCCGGGCACACTGCCCAGGCCGTCATCCCCTTCCACAGACGACATCGGCCGCAACAGCGGCCGACTTGAGGAGATTTTCAGGAACGGGACCCCGCGGTGGATCAGCCCAGCAGCTTGAGCACCTGCTGCGGCAGCTGGTTGGCCTGGGCCACCATCGCCGTGCCGGCCTGTTGCAGGATCTGGGCCCGGCTCATGTTGGCGGTTTCCGCTGCGTAGTCGGCGTCCATGATCCGGCTGCGGGCCGCGGATTGGTTCTCCACCGCCGTCTGCAGGTTGGAGATGATCGCGTCGAAGCGGCTCTGGGTCGCGCCGAAGGTGGCCCGGGTGTCGTTGACCAGATCGATCGCGGCATCCAGGTTGTCGATCACCGTGCCGATGGCGCCGAACGAGGCGTTCTGGTCGATCGCCGCCGTGGACGCGGTCACCGTGGTGATCGTCGTTGCCGTCACCATGTTGCTGGTCGACACACTGATCACGTCGTCGGCCGTGGTGTTGGCACCGATCTGGAAGGTCAGCGTGGTCGCGTCGGCGCCCAGGATGTGCTTGCCGTTGAAGGCAGTGCCGCCCAGCACGCGGGAAATTTCCGCCTGCAGCTGGACGAACTCCTTGTTCAACGAGTCCTTGTCGGAACTGGAGTTGGTGGAGTTGCGGGCCTGCACCGCCAGCTCACGCATGCGCTGCAGGTTGTCCCCCACCTTGGAGAGGGCGCCCTCGGCCGTCTGCGCCAGCGAAATGCCGTCGTTGGCATTGCGGACCGCGACGTTCATGCCGCGCACCTGGGAATTCATGCGTTCGGCAATGGCGAGGCCGGCGGCATCGTCCTTGGCCGAGTTCACCCGCAGGCCCGAAGACAGGCGCTGCATCGAGACGCTCAACGACGACTGGGAGGCGTTGAGGTTGCGCTGCGCGTTCAGCGACGCGAGGTTCGTGTTGATGGTCTGCGGCATGCGAGCACTCCTGAAGAATCCACCCATCCGGCGCTGGCGCCGGTCTGTCCGGGCTCGACGAACCATTCCGTCGTGGCCACCAAGCCCGGCAACAGGTCACCGTCGATGGCCCTTCTTGGCAGAAGAGCTGTCTCGGCGGTTGCCTCCGGACCGCGCCTCCCGGGAGGGGGAAGCGTTGGATGAATTCTGAAAGGGAGCCTCGTGGGCCGAAGCCAGGAAATGAGGCCGTTCCGACGGCCTTTTCCAACCCCTGGATGCGACCAGCCCCCCGTCACGTCCGTGACGGGGGGCTGGGTTCAGGAGCTTAGCCGATCAGCTTCAGCACGCTTTGCGGCATCTGGTTGGCCTGGGCCACCATCGCCGTACCGGCCTGCTGGAGGATCTGGGCGCGGCTCATGTTCGCGGTTTCCGTTGCGAAGTCGGCATCCATGATCCGACCGCGGGCAGCCGATTGGTTCTCCACCGACTGCTGCAGGTTGGAAATCACCGCGTCGAAGCGGCTCTGGGTCGCACCGAAGGTCGCACGCTGGTCGTTCACCGTGCTGATCGCCGTGTCCAGATTGTCGATCACCGCCTTGATCGCGGTTGCATCCGCATTCGAGCCGATGCTGGCGGTGGAGGCCGTCACCGTCGTGATGTCGGTGGCGCTGTTCATGTTGGTCGTGGTGACGGTGATGGCGTCGTCGGCCGTGGTGTTGGCACCGACCTGGAACAGCAGGGCGCCGGCATCCGAACCCAGCATGTGCTTGCCGTTGAAGCTGGTGCCGCTGAGCACCCGGGTGATTTCGCTCTGCAGCTGCGAGAACTCCTTGTTCAGCGAGTCCTTGTCCGAGCTGGAGTTGGTCGAGTTCCGAGCC
>JAYSCA010000048.1:0-10566 GCA_041915165.1 Ideonella sp. | reverse complement strand
CGCTCTGGCCGACCACGCACAACACGCCGCCGCGCAGCTCGTCCTGCACCACCACCTCCGGCAGCAGGGCCAACCAGCCGCTGTCGCGCGCCAGCAGACGCAGCATGGCCATGTCGTCCACCTCGGCGCGCACCCGCGGGCGCACCGCGGCCGTGTCGCACAGCGCGTCGAACTGGGCGCGCAGCGCGTGGCGCGGGCCGGGCAGCACCATGTCCAGGCCATCCAGGTCTTCAGGCAGGCGCAGGGTGCGGCCGGCCCAGGCGGCCGCGGGCCCCACCAGCGAGACGGACTGGCTGCCCACCAGCCGGCAGTGCAGTGGGTGGTCGGGGTCGGCCGGCACGGCCTCGTTGGCCAGCACCACGTCCAGGTGGTGGCCTTTCAGGCGCTGCACCAGGCCGTCCAGCGTGCCGGACTCCAGCGACAGCATCACCTTCGGGTTGGTCAGGGCGGGGCGCAGCCAGTTCTCCTGGAAGTTGCGCGACAGCGTGGCCACGCTGCCGATGCGCAGGCGCTGAACGCCCTCGCCATCGCCTTGCAAGCGCCCCAGCATCTCTTGCCCCAGGCCGAAGATGTTGTCGGCATAGGCCTGTACCAGCTGGCCGGAGCTGGTCAGCGTCAGCCGCCGGCCCTGGCGGGCAAACAGGCGCTCGCCCAGGCGTTCCTCCAGTTGCCGGATCTGTGCCGACAAGGCCGATTGCGAGGTGTGCAGCGCCTCGGCCGCCCGGGTCAGGTGGCCCAGGCGCGCCACCTGCCAGAAGTAGAACAGGTGGCGGAAGTTGAGCTGTTCCAGGTTCATTTGTTCTGTAAAAAAGAACAAAACGTTCTTTAGCTTGTATTTTACAGAACGATGGCTTGTCCGCATGATGTCGGTTGTTCTGGCTGACCTGCTGCGCGATGTCCTTGTTGTCCCTTGTGTTGACCCTGTGCACCCTGCTGCCTGCACTGTGGATGGCGGCTGCGGCCGGGGCGGCGGGCCGGTTGGACGGGCAAGGGCGGGCCTCGGTGGCCTGGTCGGTGTTCCGCTGGGGCACGGTGTTTGGCGTGGCGGCGGCCCTGGCCGCGCTGATCTTGCAGGCCCTGGGCGTGCCCGCCCGGCGGCTGCCGGGCCTGGCGACGAGCCTGCCGGTGGCCTGGCTGGCACTGCTGGTGCAGTTCCTGGGCATGGTCATCGGCGCGTTCGCCCAGCGTTATCTGCAGGGGGAAGCGGGCCAGGGGCGCGCGGTGCGCGGCTTCGCCGGCGTGCTGGGGGCGGTGCAACTGCTGCTGCTGGCCGACCACTGGTTGATCCTGCTGCCGGCCTGGGCGCTGGTGGGGCAGGCCTTGCACGGCCTGTTGTGCTTCTACCCCGAGCGGCCCTTCGCCCAGCTGGCGGCCCACAAGAAGCGCGTCAGCGACCGGCTGGCCGATGGGCTGCTGCTGCTGGCGGCCGGGGCCGCGTGGTCCACGGTGGGCAGTGGCTCCATTTCGGCCGCCCTGGCCCATGCGCCGACCCCGGGCTTGAGCCTGGCGGCCGTGGCGCTGGCGTTGGCGGTCATCGTGCGCATGGCACTGGTGCCGCTGCACGGCTGGCTGCTGCAGGTGATGGAGGCCCCCACGCCGGTGTCGGCGCTCTTGCATGCCGGCGTGGTCAACCTCGGGGGCTTTGTGCTGATCCGTTTCGCGCCCTGGCTCGATGCCTCGCCGCTGGCCCGCGGTTTGCTGGTCGTGGCCGGCTTGGGCAGTGCCTTGCTGGCGGCCTTCGGCATGCTGACCCGCATCAGCATCAAGGTGCGGCTGGCCTGGTCCACCGTGGCCCAGATGGGCTTTCTGGTGCTGGAGTGCGGGCTGGGCCTGTACCACATGGCCGCGCTGCACCTGATCGGTCATTCGCTCTACAAGGCCCACCATTTCCTGGCCGCGGCCGACGTGGTGCGCGAGACGCGTGAGCAGATGCTGGGCACGCCGGCGCCGGTGGCGCGCTGGAGCCTGTGGCTGGCACCCGCGGTGGCCGGCGCCGCGGTGCTGCTGGTGCTGCAGCTGCCGGGGGCCGGCTGGCCGTGGTGGTGGACGGTGGCGCTGGCCCTGGCCTGGGCACCGCTGCTGTGGCAGCCAGCCGCTGCCGGCGAGTCGACCCGGGCGCGTGTGGCGGCCTGGGGCACCGGGCTGGGCTGGGTGCTGGGCCTGACGCTGGCGGCCTGGATCGGCCACCAGGTGCCGCTGGGGGTGACGGACCAGGCGCACCCGTGGCTGGGCCTGTGGGCCGTGCTGGGGCTGGGGGGCTTGTACCTGGGCCTGGCCGCACTGCAGTGGCAGCGCGGGGTGTGGTCGGCCGCGCGGCGCTGGACCTATGCCGGCTATTACGTGGACGACGGGGTCACCCGCCTGGCCTGCCGGCTGTGGCCCAGCCGCTGGGCGGCGGGGGCCTGGCGCGGCCGGGCGTCGGTGGGGGCGGTGTCGGCCCTGCGGCCCGTGCCGCTGAAGTGAATGAAGGGGGAGTGGGATCATGCGTGAGCTGTCTTGGCCGGAGCCTGCGGTGCGTGAGGACATCGCCCCCCGCGTGGAGGTCGCCTGCGCGCAGGCCTGTCGCGTGTTCGCGCCCACCTGGCCGCTGGACCAATCGATCGCCGTCAACCCGCATTGGCAGCGCGTTGGCCAGCCGGTGCGCCAGGTGGCGGCCCGTCTGGCCGTGCTGGCCGGGGTGCAGGTGCTGCCTTCCCGGGCCTGGGTGGCCCAGGCGTGGAACGAAGGCCGCATCCAGCCGGCCGACCTGCGTGCGGCCCTGGCGCAACTGGGCCATCCGGCCGAGCTGGAAGCCGATTGCCTGCAAGCGCTGGCGCAGCCGGCCGACATCGCGCCGCTGCCGCTGCTGATCGACACGCTGGACGACGACCCGCGCCGGCAGGAGCGCCTGAGCTGGCGCCAAGCCATCACCCACCAGGTGAGCCAGACCTGCGCGGCCTACTTCGACCGCCACCAGGCCGACTGGCAGCCCGAGCGTGGCCGTGGCCTGTTCGCCTTCTGGCGCGACAGCCTGGTGAACGACCACGGCATCGGCTGGCTGATGGGCCTGCCGGCGCTGCACGAGGGCCTGCATGCGCTGCCCGAAACCCGCCAGCAGGCCGAGCGCTGGGCCCTGGAGCGCCAGGGCCTGGACCCGGCCGTGTGGGCCGATTACCTGGAAGCGGTGCTGTGGACGGTGCAGGGCTGGGCCGGCTGGTGCGCCTACCTGGGCTGGCAGGCCCAGCAGCAGGGCGGCCATGATGAGCACCTGCGTGACCTGCTGGCCATCCGCCTGGCCTGGGGCGCGCTGCTGGTCGAGTGCAAAACCGACCGGGCGGCCCATCAGGCCCTGGCCGCGCTGCAACAGGCGTGGCAGCACGCCCCGCAGCGCCTGGCCCAGGCCGGGGCGACGCTGTGGACCGACGAGGTCTGGCAGGTGGCGCTGGAGCAGGGCTACCAGCGTGGCCTGGCGCAGGCGCTGCGGCAGGCGCCGCAGACCGGGCAGCCCACCTCGTCGCCCGCCGAGGTGCAGGCCGTGTTCTGCATCGACGTGCGCAGCGAACGCCTGCGCCGCGCGGTGGAGGCCACCTGGCCGGCGGTGCAGACCGTGGGTTTTGCCGGCTTCTTCGGCGTGCCGGCGGCCTATGCGCCGCTGGGCACGCCGCTGCACCGGCCGCAGCTGCCGGGCCTGCTGGCGCCGTCGATGTCGATCACCGACACCCTGGTCGGGACCGATGGTCAGACGCTGCCGGCGGCGGAGACGGCCCAGGTGGCCGCAGCCCGCCAACAGGCGCTGGCGCGGGCGCATCAGCAGGGCGCCACCAGCCGCTGGCCGGGCACGGCGTTCTCCTATGTCGAGGCGGCCGGGCTGGGCTACCTGGGCGGCCTGTTCGGCTGGCTGCGCCCCTCCACCGCGCCGCGCGCCCGGGCCGATCTGACGGGGGTGTCGGCGCGCTACCGGCCGCTGTGTCGGCCCACGCTCACCGGGCTGTCCGTCGACGAACAGGTGGCCCTGGCGGCGCGGGTGCTGCGGTCCATGAGCCTGGTGGGCACGCCGCAGGGCCTGGCGCCGCTGGTGCTGCTGGTGGGCCACGGCAGCCAGACCGCCAACAACGCGCACAGCGCCGGCCTGGACTGCGGCGCCTGCGGCGGGCAGACGGGCGAGGCCAATGTGCGCGCGCTGGCGCAGCTGCTGAACCGCCCGGCGGTGCGGGCCGGGCTGGCCGCCCAGGGGGTGATGGTGCCGGCGCAGACCGTGTTCGCCGCCGCCCTGCACAACACCACCACCGATGAGCTGGAGTGGTTCGACACCGACCTGCTGCCGGCCGAGGCCGCACCCCGCCTGGCGCAGGCCCAGGCGGCCTTTGCCCGGGCGGGCGAGCAGGTGCGGCGCGAGCGCGCGCCCAGCCTGGGCCTGGACCCGGCCCTGCCGTCAGCGGCCTTGTTCACGGCGCTGCGTCGGCGCGCCAACGACGGGGCGCAGACCCGCCCGGAATGGGGCCTGAGCGGCAATGCGGCGATGGTCATCGCGCCGCGCGCCCGCACCCGCGGGCTGGCGCTGGACGGCCGGGTCTTTCTGCACGACTACGACCCCGCGCTGGACCCCGCGGGCCGGCTGCTGGCGCAGCTGATGACCGCGCCGATGCTGGTCGCGCACTGGATCAACTGGCAGTACCATGCGGCGGTCTGCGACCCCGAGCGGCTGGGCAGCGGCAACAAGCTGCTGCACAACGTGGTGGGCGGCCACATCGGCGTGTTCGAGGGCAATGGCGGCGACCTGCGGGTCGGCCTGGCCCGCCAGTCGGTGCACGACGGCCGGCGCTGGGTGCACGAACCGCTGCGGCTGACCGTGGTCATCGACGCGCCGGCAGTGGCGATCGAACAGGTGATCGCCGAGCACGCGGTGGTGCGCCTGCTGGTGGAGAACGGCTGGCTGCACCTGTGGCGCTTTGACGGGTCGGGCCTGGAGCGCTACGCCCACGGGGCGTGGCGGCCGCTGGCCGATTAGGTCCGGGCGGCGGGCCGGCTCATTCGGCCGGCAGACCGAAGGCGGTGATGCCCCCGAAGGCCATGCCGGTGAGCTCGGTGGCCACCTCGCGCCGGGCCATCGACACCTTGCGCGTGCCCAGGGTGTGGCGCACCGCGCCATTGAGGTCGAGCCGCAGGGAACCCAGCGAGACGACGGCGGCGTAGTGGTCGGCCTGCTGATGCGGGTACTTGACGATCAGCGTGTTGGCGCAATCCGCCAAGCCGAAGCCATAGTGCGCCGAAAAGGCGGCCGTGTCCGAATAGGCGTCCTCGCAGGTGAAGACCCGCACGTCCTGGGCGGGCAGCGCGGCCGCCACGGTGGCCGGCAGGGCGGCGTCCTGGGGCGTGAGGAGCTGGATGGGAAAGCGTTGGGTCAGGTCGTGCAGGGACATCGGGGTGGGTCTCGCCGTCACTTCGCGTTTGGCAGGGGCGGCGCCGAGGTCAGGAAGCCGATCAGCATCTGCTGGGTCTGTTGTCGGTAGCTGGCCTGCCAGTCGGCGGTCAGCATGTCGCGTTGGAAGATGCGCGACAGGGTGTAGGCGTGCGACTTGCCGTAGTAGATGGCGCCCACCATCGCGACATAGAGCTGCATGGCGTCGATGCCGGCGCGGAACTGGCCTTCGGCTTCGCCACGGCGCAGCAACTGTTCCAGCTGCTGCAGCACCGGGGAGGCCATTTGCGGAATCTGCTTGGAACGCTTCAGGCTGGCGGCCTTGTTCAGGTTTTCATAGGCCAGCAGGTTGCGCAGCTCGGGGTGCCGTTCGAAGTGGTTGTTGATGAAGTCGAACATCATCAACACGCCTTGCAGCGGCGCCACATGGCCCAGGTCCAGCTGCAGCTCCTGCGCGCGCAGCTGGGACAGCACGTCCTCCAGCACGCACAGGTAGAGCGCCTCCTTGCCGCCGAAGTAGTGGTAGATCATGCGCACGTTGGACTTGGCGCGCTGGGCGATCTTTTCGGTGCGAGCCCCGCTGTAGCCCTTGGCCGCGAATTCGGCGGTGGCAGCCTTCAGGATGTTGGCGCGGGTCTTGGCCGGGTCCCGTTTGACGGGGTTCGCGGTGGCCCGTTTCGCGGGTGGGCGGGCGGAAGCGGAGGCAGATGGGGTCGACATGGGCAGGCCGAGGCCGGACAGGGAGAACGGCATCAGGTCGGCGCCATTGTGGCAGCAAGGTCCAGCAGGGCATGGTCGCGGCCGGGGCCGGCGATCAGCGACAGGCCCAGCGGACGGCCTTGCAGTTCGCCCAGCGGCAGCGTGAGCTGCGGCAGGCCAGCCAGGCCGGCCACCGCATTCAGGGCCAGGGCCACGCTGTAGAACTGCGCGCGTTCTTCGTCCGTGGCCTGGCGGCTCAGCGGCGGCGTGGGGGTGGTGGGCAGCACCCAGACGGTGTCATCGCCCAGCAGGGCCGACAGGCGCGCGGTCTGCTGGGCGCGCCAGGCGGCCCAACGCCGCACGGCGGTCGCCGGGATGTCAAACACACTGGCAAAGCGGGGCGCCATGGCCGGGCCGAAATGCGGCTGGGTCCGGGTGATCCAGTCGCCCAGGTTCTGGCGGATCTCATCGCCCTGCAGGCAGGCATAGGCCTGCAGCCAGTCGTCCAGCGGGGCGTCCAGGGCCGCCACCGGGCTGGGCTGGGCGCCCAGGTCCAGGGCCAGCGGCCACAGGGCCTCGGCGCAGGCCGGCGTCACCGCTCGCCAGAGGTCCATCGGTGCCAGCAGCCGGGGGGGATGGCTGGCCACAGGGCCGTCCGGCAGCAGCACCTGACCGACGCGCTGCAGCAGGGCCGCGCTGCGCGCCATCCAGCCCACGGTGTCCAGGCTGGGGGCGAAGGGAATCACGCCTTGCAGCGGGATGCGGCCGTGGCTGGGCCGCATGCCGTACAGGCCGCAGAAGGCCGCGGGCACCCGCACCGAGCCGCCGGTGTCGGTGCCCAGCGCGAAGTCCACCTGCCCGGAGGCCACGGCCACCGCCGAGCCGCTGGACGAGCCGCCGGGCAGGCAGTCCGGTGCGCGGGGGTTGCGGGGCGTGCCGTAGTGGGCGTTCTCGCCCTCCAGGCTGAAGGCCAGCTCGTCGGTGATGGTCTTGCCGACCAGCCGCGCACCGGCCCGGCACAGCGCGGCCACGACCGGCGCATCGTGCGCGGCCGGGAAGTGGCTGGCGGCCCAGTCGGGGTTGCCGCCGCCGGTCACCGTGCCGGCCACATCGATCAGGTCCTTGACCGCGAAGTCCAGCCCGTGCAGTGGCCCCTGGCCGACCGGTGGCCGGTCCAGCAGACCGCCGGGCACGAAGGCGCCGAACGGGTCCGGGCTGCGGCCGGCGTCGGGCTCAGCCATGGCGGCTGTCCGCCCGCGCGGCCAGGGCGCCGAGCACGGCCGTCGAATCACTGACGAAGCCGAAGCACTTGCGCACGTTCCACAGCGTGGCCTGGGTGCAGAAGTCCGGCGAGCTGGTGGCGCAGCAGTCTTCCAGCAGCACGCAGCCATAGCCCAGGAAGTTGGCGTCGGTCAGCGAGTGCAGCACGCATTGGTCGGTGTTGCAGCCGGCGAACAGCACGGTCTTGACGCCCAGGTTGCGCAGGATGCTGTCCAGCGGCGTGTCCCAGAAGCCGCTGATGCGGTACTTGTCCACCCGGATGTCCTGCGGTTCGACCGGCAGCTCATCGACGATGGCCGCGGCCCAGGAGTCTTTCTCCAGCACGTTGCCGCGGCCGTTGGGCAGCGGGTCGCCCAGGCCGACGCCGTGTCCGTGGGGCTTGTAGAGGTGGATCTGGTTGGGCGGCATGTTGGCCAGGTCCGGCCGGTTGCCCCAGTTCACCCAGATGACCGGCACGCCCGCCTCGCGCAGCGCGGGCAGCAGGGCCTGCAGCGGCGCGATGGGCGCGCGGTCCGCCTGGTAGTTGCCGCCGATGTGGTCGACCCAGCCGCCTTCGGTGCAGAAGTCGTTCTGCAGGTCGATCACCACGATGGCCGTGCGGTGCAGGTCGATCACCACATTCTGCGGGGTGGCCACCACCGGCAGGCGCAGCGGGGGCCGGGCCGGCAGGGCCATGTCGACTTCCTGTTCGGTGGCCAGCCAGTGGTAGTTCGCGGCCACGCCCAACGGACCGGGTTGCTTGAAGGATGTCATGGGGTGCTCCTGGGGCGTGGATGCACGGAAAACGTGCTGTGGGGCCCTCTTGAGGTGCGCCTTTCGGCGCCCGCGCCACCGCGTGGTCTTCCGTCATCCAAGAGGTAAATAAACAATTACTTAGAGGGCGAAAAAAGCGTAGCGAAATCGGTGCCATGCCGGCGGCGGCTCGCTGGCACCGATGTTGCTTCGAAGCCCTTGCTTGGTAAATGAATATTTACTAAGAGCATCCCTCCAACCGTTGTCACCTCGCAGGTGCGAAAGGACCGCCATGTCGTTTTCTGCTTTGTCTCGCCGCCGCGTCACCTGGGCCCTGGGGGCCGCTGCCTTTGCGGGCGCGCTGTCGCCGCTGTCGACCTATGCGGCCGATCCGCTGCGCGTCGGCATCCTGATTCCCGGCTCCAAGTCGGACAAGGGCTGGATGGAGTCGGGCTATGACGGTCTGATGGCCGCCGAGAAGGCCCAGGGCGGCAAGGTCAAGGTGCAGATGATCGAGAACATCAACTACGCCGACATGGAGCAGGCCCTGACCAACCTGGCCAGCAAGAACCAGCTGGTGATCGGCGTGGGCGGCCAGACCCAGGCGGCGGTGCTGAAGATCGCCAAGCGCTTCCCCAAGACCAAGTTCTCCATCGTCGGCGGCAACAAGGCCGAGGCGCTGCCCAACGTGGCCGGCTACGACGTGAAGCAGGCCGAGATCGCCTTCGTGGCCGGTGCCGCCGCCGCGATGCTGAGCAAGACCGGCGCGGTGAGCTATGTGGGCGGGATGGAGATCCCCTCCATCGTCAACGCCGGCAAGGAGTTCGGCAAGGGCGCGGCCTACATCAACCCGAAGATCAAGTACTTTGAGAACTACACCGGGGACTTCGACGACGTCGCCAAGTCCAAGGAGGCCACGCTGGCCGCCATCGCCCAGGGCGCCGATGTCCACTACCACATCCTGAACCTGGGCCTGCGCGGCATGGAGCAGGCCGCCAAGGAGAAGGGCACCCACATCATCGGCAGCTACACCGACCGCTGCGGCACCGATCCGCTCTACATCGCCTACAGCGTGACCGGCGTCGGCTACCAGGTCGAGTACGCCATCGACGAAGCGGTCAAGGGCAGCTGGAAGCCCGGCTACAAGGCCTTCGGCCTGGCGATGGGCCCCAAGGCCTCCGACATGTCCATCTGCGGCGCGACCCCGGCCATGAAGGCCAAGATCGACCAGATCAAGAAGGACATCCTGAGCGGCAAGATCAAGGTCCTGGAAGGCTGATCGACCATGCCGGCCCCTTCCACCCCCGAGCCGGTGATGGCTCCTCCTCCGCTGCTGAGCCTGCAGGGCATGGGTAAGCGCTTCGGCGCCCTGCAGGCCCTCGACGATGTCTCGCTGAGCATCGCGGCCGGCGAGATCCATTGCCTGCTGGGCGAGAACGGCGCGGGCAAGTCCACGTTGTGCAACCTGATCTTCGGCGTGGTCCGTCCGGACCAGGGCGAGATGCGCTTGGGCGGAGAGGCCTACCAACCTGAGGGTCCGGCGCAGGCGCTGGACCTGGGGGTGGCGATGGTGCACCAGCACTTCAGCCTGGTGCCCGACCTCAGCGTGGTGGACAACCTGCTGCTGGGACAGGCCCGGGGCATCCTGGACCGGCAGGGCTGCGCGCGGCGCATCGGCGAGCTGTCCGAGCGCTACGGCCTGGCGCTCGACCCCTGGGCCCGCATCGAGGACCTGTCGGTCGGCGAGCGGCAGCGGGTGGAGATCGTCAAGTGCCTGATGCGCGAGCCGCGCCTGCTGGTGCTGGACGAGCCCACTGCCGTGCTGCTGCCGGCCGAGATCGCCTCGCTGCTGGCCGTTTGCGAGCGGGTGGCGGCGGCGGGCTGCGGCGTGCTGCTGGTGACGCACAAGCTGGCCGAGATCCAGCAGGTGGCCCGGCGCGCCACCGTGCTGCGCGGTGGCCGCCTGGTGGCGCGGTCCGAGCAGCCGGCGGCCGACCTGGACCGCCTGGTGCGCGCGATGATCGAGCGCGACCTGGCCGCACCGGCCGACGGCGAGGCCCGTGCGGCCCGTCCGACGGCGCAGGGCCCGCGGCCGGCGCCGCTGCTGATGGTCGACGGCCTGGGGGTGAAGGACGCCGAGGGCGTGGTCCGGCTGGACAACTTCACCTTGCTGGTCGAGCCCGGTGAGATCGTCGCGATCGCGGGCGTGGAAGGCAATGGCCAGAGCGAGCTGGCTGCGGTGCTGTCGGGCATGCGGCCGGCCTCGGCGGGCCGCTTCTTCCTGGCGGGCGAGGAGATGACCCAGGCCAGCCCGCGCACCTTGACCGCCGCCGGCCTGGGCGTGGTGCCGGAGGACCGGCATGCCGAGGCCTGCGTGGCCACGCTGAGCGTGGCGGAAAACCTCTTCATCGACCGCCTGTCGGAATTTCGCCGCTTCGGGCTGCTGGACCGGCGGG
>JAYSCA010000047.1:0-10648 GCA_041915165.1 Ideonella sp. | reverse complement strand
TGCAAGAGGGTGCCGACAGCGCCCGCATCACCGCCAACCTGAGCACGCTGCTGCGCGAACGCCGCAAGCTGGCCGAAGGCACCGAGAACAACTTCAACGTGCTGGACACCGCCCAGATCGCCCAGACGCTGTCAGGCACCACGCAGCTGATGACCTCGCTGCTGGGCGCGGTGGCCGCGGTGAGCCTGCTGGTCGGCGGCATCGGCATCATGAACATCATGCTGGTCAGCGTGACCGAGCGCACCCGCGAGATCGGCGTGCGCCTGGCCATCGGCGCCCTGGCGCGCGAGGTGCTGATGCAGTTCCTGGTCGAGGCGGTGGTGCTGTCCTCGCTGGGCGGGCTGGTGGGCATCGTGCTGGCCACCGGGGCCTCGCTGGGCATCACCGCGCTGATGGGCGTGCCCTACCTGTTCAACCCCGGCGTGAACCTGCTGGCCTTCGCCTTCTCGGCCGGCATCGGCGTGATCTTCGGCTACTTCCCGGCCCGCCGGGCCGCGCAGCTGGACCCGATCGAGGCCCTGCGGCACGAGTAAGAAGCCGGGCTCAGCCCCGGCTGGCTTGGCGCCCCTGCCACCAGGCGCCGGCGAAGATGCCGGCCAGGGCCCACAGCAGGTCCCAGTTGCCGGCGCCCAGGCCGGCAATGGCCGGGCCAGGGCAGACACCGCACAGGCCCCAGCCAATGCCGAACAGCGCCGAGCCGATCACCGTGTCGCGGTTCCAGGCCGAGGCATGGCGTTCGAACCGATCGCCCAGCAAGGGGGCGGCCCGCCAGCGCGGCACCAGCGCATAGGCCAGCGCGGTCAGCACCACGCCGCCGCCCATCACCAGCACCAGGCCGAAGTCCTGCCAGCGCAGGAAGCTCAGCACCACCTTGGGCTGGATCATCGTCGAGACCGACAGGCCAAAACCGAACAGTGCCCCGCCCAGCAGCACGGCCAGGAAGCGGGCCAGCGTGAGGCGGTAGGCGCCGGCCACCGGAGTGGCTGTGGAGGTGGCGACCGGGCTCATGCGTGGGCTCCCGCCGGCAAAAGCGCCGCCACCAGCTGGGCCGTGGCAAAGGCCGTGGCCATGAACACCAGCACCGCGCCCATGGACGGCAGCTGGAACGAGCCCATGCCGCAGATGCCGTGCCCCGAGGTGCAGCCATTGCCGCGGCGGGCGCCATAGCCCACCAGCAGACCACCCAGCAGCAACTGCCAGACCGGCAGACCGCTGCGCATCGGCTGGCCGTTCCCCCAGAACAGCCACCACACGGCCGCCCCCAGAATCAACCCCAGCGCATAGACCAGGCGCCAGGCCCGGCTGTTGAGCAACCGCGGCTGCTGGAAGAAGGTCTGCTTCGACACGAAGGACCAGGTCGAGGAGAACACGGTGCTCATGCCGCCCACCCGACCGGTGGCCAGGAACAGCCACGCCACCCCCAGCCCGATGAACACCCCGCCCACGAGGTAATGGGCCCAGCCCGTTGGAAACCACTGCATCATGGCCGTCAGTGTACCCAGGGGGTCTGCGGGCTGACCCGGCCCGCGGGGATGACCTGCACTACCATCCCGGCCTTCTGATGTGCGCCCACCCCATGCCCGACGACGAACTGGCCCTGGTCCATGTGGACGATGCCCTGGTGGTGATCGACAAGCCGGCCGGGCTGCTGTCGGTGCCCGGCCGCGGCCCCGAGAAGGCCGACTGCGCCACCGCCCGGGTGCAGGCCCGCTTTGCCGACGCCCTGGTCGTGCACCGGCTGGACATGGGCACCTCCGGCCTGCTGGTGTTCGCCCGTGGCCTGGCGGCCCAGCGCGCGCTCTCACGCGCCTTCGAACAGCGATTGACCAGCAAGCGCTACCAGGCCCTGGTGGCCGGCTGGCCGGCGGAAGACCACGGCCGCATCGACCTGCCGCTGATCTGTGACTGGCCCAACCGGCCGCGGCAGATGGTGAGTTTTGAGCTGGGCAAGCCTTCGGTGACGCTGTGGGAGCGCCTGGGCGAGCATCCGCTCGGCGCCCGGCTGGGCCTCACGCCGATCACCGGCCGCTCGCACCAGCTGCGGGTGCACCTGCAGGCCATCGGCTACCCCATCCTGGGCGACGAGCTCTACGCCCCGCCGGCCATGGCGGCGGCCGCGCCGCGGCTGATGCTGCACGCCGAAGCGCTCACCCTGCCCCATCCGGTCAGTGGCGAGCCGTTCACGCTGCGCGCCCCGCTGCCGTTTTAGGCCGGCAGACGAAAGGCGCTGACCGCGGCCTGCAGCGCCTCGGCCTGGCCCTTGAGGGTGGCCGCCGCCGCGCTGGATTCCTCCACCAGGGCCGCGTTCTGCTGCGTCATCGCATCCAGCCCGTTCACGGCGGCGCTCACCTGGGTGATGCCCGTGCCCTGCTCGGCGGTGGCGTGGGTGATCTCGGCCAGCAACGTGTCCACCTGGGCCACCTGGGTCACCACCTGCTGGATGGTGGTCCCCGCCTGGCCCACCAGGCTGGCGCCGCCCTCGATGCGCTCCACGCTGGTGCCGATCAGGGTCTTGATCTCGCGCGCGGCCTCGGCCGAGCGCTGGGCCAGGGACCGCACTTCGCTGGCCACCACGGCAAAGCCGCGGCCCGACTCACCGGCCCGCGCGGCCTCCACCGCCGCATTCAGGGCCAGGATGTTGGTCTGGAAGGCGATGCCGTCGATGACACCGGTGATGTCACCGATGCGGCGCGACTGGTCGGAGATGTCGGCCATCGCACGCACCACGTCCTGCACCGCGCTGCCGCCGCGCTGGGCCACCTCGGAGGCCGAGCCGGCCAGGCGCTTGGCCTCCGAGGCCGACGCCACGCCCTGCTGCACCGAGCCGGAGATCTGGGCCATCGAGGCGGCCGTCTCCTGCAAGTGGCTGGCCGCCTGTTCGGTGCGCGACGACAGATCCAGGCTGCCGGTGGCCACCTCGGCACTGGCGGTCAGGATGCCGTCGGCCAGTTGCCGCACCTGGCCGACCAGGTGTCGCAGCGCGGCCTGGGTGGCCCCCAGCTCATGCATCAGGCTGCCCGCCTGCCCCACCGGCAGCGGCTCGGCCAGATCGCCCCCCGCCACACGGCGCAGGATGCGGCTCGCCTCTTCGGGCTCACACCCCAGCGCGCGCTGCATGGTGCGACGCGCCACCACCAAAAAGGCCAGCGCCGCCACCAGGGCCACGCCCGCCAGCCCCACGGCCCAGGCCTTGGCCCGGGTCGCCGCCGCCTGGGCTTGCGCATGGGCGTCGGCCAGCATCGACTGCGCCTGCGTGCCCAGGTCCAGCACCTTGGCCCGCAAGGCCCGCCAGGCCGGGGTCTCCTGCTTCTTGAGTAGCTGGGGGGCGCTCGCCGGGTCGGACGCCACCGCGGCCAGCACGGTCTGCTGGGCCTGCTGATGCGCCGTCCGCAAGCTAGCCACCTCGCCCAGCAAGGAGGCCAGCGGCGTGCCCGCGGCCAGCGGCGCCAGTTTCCTGTAGCGCTGGTCAAACGCCTCATCGGCCTTTTTCAGGTTGTCCTGCGCCTTCTGGTCCGCCGGGTCCAGCGCGATGTTGCGCAGGGCCTGGCCCATCTGCAGACCCTGGGCGTACAGATCGGAGGCGCCGGCGGCCAGGCGTTCCTCGCGGGCCAGCAGCCCCGCATAGGTTTGCTCGGTACGGAACAGTCCAACCAGCGACACCCCCAGGGCGGCGGTGAACAACACGGCCGGCACCACGGTGGTGAGGGTCAGGCGGGCACTGAATCTCATTGTTGGTCTTTCCCTTCGGCAACGGCAGGCCAGCATGGCCTTGCCCCATGAACGGGACTTTCGGCACCCTGGCCTTCAACTTGAGCGCGGCCCCGGATCCCCCGACAATCCAGGCTTTCACCGATCCCCCTGCGCCATGCGTCAACCGGTCGAACTGGCCAAGTGCTACCGCCTGCTCAACCACGGCCCCACGGTGCTGGTCAGCGCCCGCCACGCCGGCCGCGCCAATGTGATGGCCGCCGCCTGGTGCATGCCGCTGGACTTCGACCCGCCCAAGGTGGCGGTGGTGCTGGACAAGGCCACCCTCACCCGCGAGCTGCTGGAGGGCTCGGGCCACTTCGCGCTGGCCGTGCCCTGCGCCGCCCAGGTGGACCTGGTGCAGCGCCTGGGCAGCACCACCGGCCGCGAGGTGGACAAGTTCGCCCAGCCGGACCTGCAACTGCTCGACGAGCCGGCGGCCCTGGCGCCGCTGGTGGCCGGCTGCGTGGCCTGGCTGGACTGCGTGCGCCTGCCCGAGCCCGCCACCGAGGCGCGCTACGACCTGTTCCTGGGCGAAGTGCGGGCCGCCTGGGCCGATGACGCCGTCTTCCGCGACGGTCGCTGGGACTTTGAAGCCGCCCCGGCCAGCCTGCGCACGCTGCACCATGTGGCCGGCGGCCACTTCCTGACCATCGGCCAGCCGCTGGACGCGCGCTGAGGCGCGCAGCGCCGCCTCAGGGGGCGGAAGCGGCTTGCAGCGGCGCCTGCAACAAGCGCACGAAGTCCCGCGGGGGCACGTACTGGATCACCGACTTGGCACGTGCAGCATCGCCCTCGGCGGGTGGCAGCGCCACCGCCACGCCGCGGGCGGCGTACAGCAGCTGCAGCACGCCATCGCCGTCGGTGTGACGTTCGCCCGGTGGGCCGAAACGCTGCACCACCGTGGCCTCGTCCAGCCGGGCCGCTGGAATGAAGGCCAGCGAGGCAATGGGCAGGCGCCGGGCCTGGTCCAGGTCCTCGGCGCTCAGCTCGCGCCGGCGCACCGCGGCGTCACGGCCCGCGTCCACCGCGCCACGCGGGGAACGGTCCCAGGCGCGACGGCACCAGTCCGGGTCGGCGGCCAGCGTCAGCACCAGCTTGCCGCTCACATAGGCGGCCTGAAAGCTCTCAACATAGGCCTCCAGCGCCGGGGCCTGGCCCTGCGACGAGATCAACGCCACCTTCAGGTCCTGGCCCCAGCGCTGTTCCACGTCGGTCAAGGTGGCGGCGCCCAGGTGCAGGCCGAACACGGTGCTGCCACCGCTGCCATCGGCCCGCACCTGCCAGGGCAGGCCCTGCTCGGCAGGCACCGCCGCCGGTGGCGACAGACGCCAGCGCAGCAGCGGCCACGCCAGGGCGGCGGCCAGCAGCAGCACGGTGATCAGCAGCGCCAGCACCGGCGGGCTGCGCCACCAGGACGAGGCGGCGGGCTTGGAGACGGAAACATCGGTCATGCGCGCGATTCTCGCCGTGCCGGGCGGGATTGCGTATGCTCTGGCGCATGAGCGCACTCACCATCGTCACCGGCCAGTCCCGTGGCCTGGGCCACGCCTTGGCCACCCAGTGCCTGCAGGCCGGCCACCAGGTGATCGGCATCGCCCGCCACCGCAGCGAAGACCTGGACACCTTCGCCACCGCCCAGGGCGCCACGCTGCAGCAGTGGGAACACGACCTGAGCGAGCCCGAGCCCGCCGCCTGGGCCCTGCTGGAATGGCTGCAGGCCCAGCCCCTGGATCGCTTCACCCAGGTCACGCTGATCAACAACGCCGGCGCGCTGGCCCCGCCGCAGTCGCTGGCCGACAGCGAGCCGGCCGACACCCGCCGGGTGCTGCGGGTCGGGCTGGAGGCGGCGATGCTGCTGACCGGCCTGTTCCTGCGCGGCACCCGCGACTGGACCGCCGCGCGCAAGGTGCTGAACATCTCGTCCGGACTGGGCCGCCGCGCCATGGCCGGCAGCGCGTCGTACTGCGCCGCCAAGGCCGGGCTGGACCACTTCACCCGCGCCGTGGCCCTGGAAGAAGCCAATCAGCCCAACGGCGCCCGGCTGGTCTCGCTGGCCCCCGGCGTGGTGGACACCGACATGCAGGTGCAGCTGCGCGGCGCCGACCCGGCCGCGTTCCCCGACCAGAACCGCTTCGAATCGCTGTGGCAGAACGGCCAGCTGAGCAGCCCGGACGCCACCGCCCGTCAACTGCTGAGCTGGCTGGACCGCCCCAACTTCGGCCAGAACCCGATCGGCGACGTGCGGGAGGGCTGAGCCCATGCCCCCCACGCCGCCCGCCGCCGACCCGGCGCGCCACAACGCCTGGCTGCTGCTGCCGGTGGCGCTGGCCCTGCTGGTGTCGGGCTGGCAACCCTACGACCGCGCCACCTGGTGGCTGGAGGTGGCGCCAGTGCTGATCGCCGCGCCGCTGCTGATCACCACCCACCGGCGCTTCCCGCTCACCCCGCTGCTGGCCACGCTGATCGCGGTGCATGCGCTGATCCTGATCTACGGCGGCGCCTACACCTATGCCCGGGTGCCGCTGGGCTACTGGCTGCAGTCGCTGTGGGACGGCAGCCGCAACCCCTACGACCGCATCGGCCACCTGGCGCAGGGCTTCGTGCCGGCGCTGATCGCCCGTGAAATCCTGGTGCGCCGCGGCCTGCAGGCCGGCCCCTGGCTGCTGGGCTTTCTGTGCCTGTGCGTGGCCGAGGCCATCAGCGCCTGGTACGAGCTGCTTGAATGGGGGGCCGCCGTGGCCCTGCAGCAGGGGGCCGATGCCTTCCTGGGCACCCAGGGCGACCCCTGGGACACACAGGAGGACATGGCCTGTGCCGGCCTGGGCGCCCTGCTGTCACTGACGCTGCTGCGGCGCTGGCACGACCGGCAATTGACCGCCATCAAGGCCACCACCCCATCGCGTGCAGGCTGAGCCCATCTTGGGGAAAATGGCGGGATGCTCAGCCATGTCTTGCTCAAGTGGGCCATTCCGGTCATCTTCCTGGCCTCCATCCTGGTGGTGCACCTGCGCGGCCGCGTGCGCCACACCTTCTGGAAGCAGGTCTTCGACCACTCCGGCCTGCTGGCCCCGGTCAACGTGTTCCTGTACGCCACGTCGGCGGTGCCCAACAAGCCCTACCTGCCGGTCAGCACCTTCCCCGAGCTGGAACTGATCGAAAAGAACTTCGACATCATCAAGGCCGAAGGCCTGGCGTTGATGGAAGCCACCAAGCTGCGCCGGCCGGATCAGAACGACGACGCCGGCTTCAATTCCTTCGCCAAGTCGGGCTGGAAGCGCTTCTACCTGAAGTGGTACGACGACGCCCACCCCTCGGCCAAGCGCCTGTGCCCCAAGACGACCGAGCTGCTGCAGCAGATCCCGTCGATCAAGGCCGCCATGTTCACCGAGCTGCCGCCGCACGCCACCCTGCGCCCACACCGGGACCCGTACGCGGGTTCGCTGCGCTACCACCTGGGCATCGCCACGCCCAACAGCGACGACTGCTTCATCGACGTGGACGGCCAGCGCTACAGCTGGCGCGACCGTGAAGGCGTGATCTTCGACGAGAGCTACATCCACCACGTCGAGAACAACACCGACCAGAACCGGCTGATCTTCTTCGCCGACATCGAGCGGCCGCAGCGCTGGGGCTTCGCCCGCGCCTTCAACCACTGGTTCGGCCGCCACCTGGTGGCCGCCGCCGCCTCGCCCAACGAGCAGGGCGACAAGACCGGCCTGGTGAACCGGCTGTTCATCATCTCGGCGGTGATGGGCCAGTGGCGCCGCCGCTTCAAGAACTGGAACAAGACCGTCTACCAGCTGACCAAGCTGGCCCTGGTGGCCGCCGTGGTGGCCTGGCTGATCTGGGGCTGATCAGGCCAGTTCCAGCAGGTGGGTCAGGTCCCAGGCGGCGCGCGGGTCGGCCAGCGCCGCCCGCTCGGCATGTTCATGCCGCTTGATGGCCACGTAGGTGTCCACCAGCGGCGCCCCCAGCAACTCCCGCAGCACGGCACTGCCGGCCAGCGCGTCCAGCGCGCTGGGCAGGTCGCGCGGCAGCGCCAGGTCCTCGTCCGCGCCGGCGCGCGGCACCAGCCCCGAACGCAGGCCATGCAGGCCCAGGCCCAGCGTCAGCGCCACGGTCAGGTAGGGGTTGGCATCGCCGCCCGGCAGCCGGTTCTCGACCCGGCGGCTGGACGGGCCGGACGCCGGGATGCGGAAGGCCAGCGAACGCTCCTCCGGCCCCCAGCTGGCGTGCGAGGGTGAGGCATTGCTGAGCGCAATGCGCACATAGGACATGTCGTGCGGCGCGAAGAAGGCCATGGCCCCCGCCGCCTCGGACTGCAACCCGGCCACGAAGCGCCCCAGCGACACGCTGTCGCGCCCATCGGGCTCAGCGAACAGATGCGGCCATTCGGCGCCGCGGCGCTGCACGCTGAAGTGCCAGTGCATGCCCGTGCCCGGCTCGCCCAGGAAGGGCTTGGGCGCGAAGCTGCACAGAAAGCCGTGCCGCGCGGCGATCTCCCGGGCCACCCGCTTGAAGCGGAACACCGCATCGGCCATCGCCAGCGGCTCGCCGTGGCGGAAGTTGACCTCATACTGCGACAGCGCCGATTCATGGGCATGGCCGTTGACCGGGATGCCCAGCGCGTCGCAGGCCGCGTACAGCGCATCGAAATAGGCCTCGAAGTGCGACAGGCGCTCCAGCGACAGCGCCTCGCAGGCACGCTCGCGCGTGGGCGCGGCGGCGTGGCCGGCCGGCGCCTTCAGCGTGCCGTCCAGCGCGTCGCGCGTCAGCAGGAACATCTCCAGCTCCGGCGCCACCTGGGCCTGCAAGCCGGCCTCGGCATAGCGGGCCAGCACGCGGCGCAGCGCCGCCCGCGGCGACCAGGCCGAGGCATCGACCATGCCGGCAGCGGTGCGCAGCGGGCCGGTGGGCTCGCAGATCACCGTGCGCTCGGACGGCCGGCCCGGGCGGGGCGCCAACGTGTGCAGATCCGGCACCAGGTGCATGTCGTCGTAAGTGTCCGGCAGCAAGGGGCCGAACACGGCCTCCGGCTCGCCCGAGGTCAGCGTCAGCCCCATCACCACCGATGGCAGGCGGCAACCGCCCAGGCCCACGAAATCATCGGCGTGCACCAGCTTGCCCCGCGCCACGGAAGTGAAATCACCCAGCACGCATTCGACCAGGCGCACAGGCTCACCGGCCAGCGCATCGCGCAGTTGCTGGGTGGCGGGACGGGACAACGGCAGCATGAAACGAAACCCCAAGTGGTGACCCGCCAATGATAGGTGGGCCGGGCTGCAGAGAGAATCCGGGCCACGCCGACAGGAACCCCGTGAACACGCCCGCCGATCTTCGACACGCCAGCCGCCTGGAACAGGCCTGGCGCCAACACCCGCAACGCTTCATCCGCGGAACGGCCCTGCTGGCCGCCGCGCTGCTGGCCGGGCTGGGCCTGGCCCTGCTGCTGCCCGCCGCCGGCCTGCTGTGGGCCATCGGGCGCTGGGTGGCTGGTGGCTCGGCGCTGTGGGGGCTGCTAGCCCTGCCCTGCGGGGCCGCGCTGTGGCTGGGCGCCGCCGCCTGGCTGCCGCTGGCGCCGCCGGCCGAAGGCATCCCCGTGGCGGCCGAGGAGCATCCCCGGCTGGCCGAACTGCTGCGCCGGTTGGGCAGCGCCCTTGGCAGCCGCGCACGGCCGGACCTGTGCCTGACCGACCAGCCCGGCCTGCACCTGTCCCCCGGCACCCGGTGGGGCCTGCTGGGTGGCGGGCGCCCGCGTCTGTCGGTCGGCCTGCCGCTGCTGATGGGGCTGGAGGGCCCGCAGGCGGCCGCGCTGCTGGCCCGGGAGGTCGCCCTGGGGCAAGAGCGCTCGCTGGCCGCCTGGGTCTGCCGTTGGCACGCGCGCTGGCAGGCCGTGCTGCAAGCCCGACTGCCGGCGGCCCCCGGGCCGCGCGCCACCGGCTGGTTGCTGTGGGTCTTTGCCCGCGGAGTGCGCCCCTTCCAGGCGCGGGCGCAGGTGCTGGCCCGCGCCCAGGGCCTGGCGGCCGACGCCTGGGCCGCACGCTGGGCCGGCCCAACGGGGGCTGAGCTGCTGGCCCAGGGCCTGCTCGCCCAGGCCGTGCTGGCACGCTTCCTCCAGCAACAGTTCTGGCCCCAGGTCTGGGCCACCACCGCCACCGAACGCCGCCCCACAGCCCAGCCGATGCGGGACCTGCGGGTGCTGCTGCGCCAGGCGCTGCAACACCCGGATGCCCCGCACTGGCTGCAGGAGGCCTTGCGCACCCCGGCTCGCCCCGGGGCGGGACAGGCCAGCCTGCGCGAACGCCTGGAAGCCCTGACAGAGACCCTCCCCACGCCCGCGCCCCCTCGTGCCGCCGCGGCCGAGGTGCTGCTGGGCGCCCCCCTGCCCGCAGCCATCACGGCGCTGGATGCCGCCTGGCAGCAGCGCGTGGCCGACGACTGGCTGGCCCGGCACCAGACCCACCGCCTGCAGACGCAATGGCTGACCGCGCTGGACACTGCCGCCCCCACCGCCGAGCACGGCCGCTTGCCCCGGGCCGAGGCGCTGTGGCAAGGCCGGCTCACCCAGGCCCTGCGCGCCCCGGCCGACAGTGCCGCGCGGTGGCGCGAGGTCATCGCCCGGCACGCGGCCCCGGCTGAGGCCCGGCTGGGCCTGGCCCGTGCGCTGCTGGCCGGCGAGCCGCCGCTGCAACCCCCGGGCCGCCAGCCGGCCCTGCGCCCCGCGCAGGCCGAAGCCCTGGCCCTGCTGCAGGCCCTGAGCGACGAAGGTCTCGCCTCCGCCAGCTATGCCGAGACCCTGGCGGCCGATCCCCGCTGGCGGGTGCCGGCCGCCCGTCTGCTGGTGCAGCAACTGGCGCTGCGCGAGGACTTCCCCCGCCTGCAGGCCGCCCGCAGCCGC
>JAYSCA010000046.1:0-10716 GCA_041915165.1 Ideonella sp. | reverse complement strand
GCTCAGTCTTTCGACTGCTTGATCTTGCGATCGCGCTGACTTGTCATCAGCGAAGAGGGTGAATTTTTATTCAAACTCTTCAGCTTGTCAAGCGTTTGTAGCATTTATTTTTTGCTGCAAGGCTTGAAAGCCACCCCGCTCAACGTCTTGGGTCTAGTTGCGAGCTGCTGGACTCTTTTCAAGAGTAGCCGCCTTCTTCAAGACCGCCGCCGTTCAGCGTAGCCTCGCAGTATATGCCACTTTCAAAGCGTTATGCAAGCCCTGCCCGCAACGGCTTGGCTGAACCCGTGCGCAACAGCGTGGCGCCCACCTCGTGGGGGTTGTCAGCCTCGAGCACGCCGGGCAGTGCCGCCGCCAAGGCCCGGGCATCCGCGCGCAGGATGCGTTGCTTGATGGCGCCGATCTGAGCCGGGTGCATCGAGAAGCTGCGCAGCCCCATGGCCAGCAACAGTTCGGTGAACGCAGGATCCCCCGCCATCTCACCACACACGCTGACGCCGCGCCCCATCGCGTTCGCGCCCGCAATGGCCTGGGCGATCAGACGCAGCACCGCCGGGTGCCAGGCGTCATAGAGATGGGACACCGCCTCATCGGCCCGGTCGATCGCCAAGGTGTACTGGATCAGATCGTTGGTCCCGATCGAGATGAAGTCGAAATGGCGCAGCAGGCTGGGCAGGATCAGCACCGCGGCGGGAATCTCGATCATCGCGCCCAGCTCCACCGGCCCGAACGGCAGGCCGTCGGCCCGGAGGCTGTCACGCGCCTGCTCGATCAGTGCCATCACCTGCTGCACTTCTTGCAGATGCGCCAGCATGGGGATCAGGACACGCACCCGCCCGTGGGAGGCCGCCCGCAAAATGGCCCGCAACTGCTGCAGGAACATGTCCGGCTCGGACAGACTCCAGCGGATCGCCCGCAGGCCCAGCGCCGGGTTGAGGCTGTGCTCGTGCCGCAATTCCTGCACGGACAACCGATCCAGGGGCTTGTCCGCACCGACATCGACCGTGCGGATCGTCACCGGCATGCCGTTGAGCCCGGTCACCACGCTGCGATAGGCCTCGTACTGTTCTTCCTCGTCGGGCAGGTTGCCGCCCCGGTTCATGAACAGGAACTCGCTGCGGAACAGCCCCACCCCGGCGGCCCCCGACTCCAGCACCGCCGGCGCGTCATTGGGCAGTTCGATGTTGGCCAGCAGCTCCACCGCCTGCCCGTCCAGCGTCACCGACGGCGTGTTGCGCAGCCGGCGCAGGCGGGCACGCTCCAGCTCGGACTGCTGCTGACGGAACCGGTACTCCTCCAGCACCATCGGGGGCGGGTTGACGATCAAGATGCCCGCATCCCCGTCGATGACGACCCAGTCATCCTGCCGCACCAAACGGCTGGCCTCCCGGGCCCCGACGACGGCGGGAATGTCCATGCTGCGCGCCACGATCGCGGTGTGCGACGTCCGCCCGCCCACATCGGTCACGAACCCCGTGAACAGGCTGCGCTTGAACTGCAGCATGTCGGCGGGGGCGATGTCATTGGCCACCAGCACCAGCGGATCTTCGCCAGCCAGATCGCGGGCCTGGGGCGGCGCCAGTGGCGCCACCGCGGCCAGCCCCTTGCGGCGGCGAATCAAGGCCTTGATCAGGCGCTCCGCCACCTGTTCCACGTCGGCCTTGCGCTCGCGCAGGTAGTCATCCCCCATGTCGTCGAACTGGCGCGACAAGACCTCCAGCTGGGACGCCACCGCCCACTCGGCGTTGTAGTGGCGCTGGATGATCCAGTTGACGATGGAGTCCGTCAGCATCGGGTCATGCAGCATCATCAGGTGCACATCCAGCAGCGCCACCAACTCGGCGTGGGCTTCCTCGGGCACCTCGCGCTTGAGGGCCATCAATTCAGCCGAGACCTCGTCGCGGGCCTGACGCAGGCGAGCCACTTCATGGCCCACGTCCGCAGGGTCGACGAATTGATGCGAGACGTCGAAGCGGCTGGAGGCCAACAGGACGGCCCGGCCTATCGCCACGCCCCGCGAGACCGGCAGACCAAAGACCTGGATGCTCATGCACCGAAATGTAGCAGCCCGGGACGGACACGGCGCCGCGGGGAACACCTCGTCACCAAAGCGTCAATGCCATGTCATGCACCGGTCACTCGCCATCGTGAGCATGCCGGCATGGACAAGGAGACCTCGACGATGAAAGAGCTGCCCACGCCGACGCTGCCACTGATCGGCATGCTGGACTTCCGTTCGCCGCGCGCGGTGCCGGTGCGCAAGATGCTCGACGAGCGCCCCGCCGTGGCCGCCGATGGCGCCTTCGAGGTGATGTGGGCCCGCCACCAGGATGAAGTGCGCGAAGCCCAGGCGCTGCGCCACCGGGTGTTCGCCCAGGAGATGGGCGCCCGTCTGCGCCCGCCGCCGGGCACGCCCGAAGGGCTGGACGTGGATGTCTTCGACGGCTTTTGTGAGCACCTGCTGGTGCGCACCCTGCCGCAGAACCATCGCCCGGGCCAGGTGATCGGCACCTACCGCGTGCTGACGCCGGGCGCCGCCCGCCGCGCCGGCGGCTATTACAGCGACACCGAGTTCGACCTCACCCGGCTGCGCCCGCTGCGCGAACGCATGGCCGAACTGGGGCGCTCCTGCGTCGACCCGGACCACCGCTCCGGGGGCGTGATCCTGGCGCTGTGGGGTGCCCTGGCCTCCTTCATGGACCAGAACGGACTGGACACCATGGTCGGCTGCGCCAGCATCGGCATGCGCGACGGCGGCCATGCCGCCGCCAGCATCTGGCAACGCCTGAGCCAGACCCACATGGCCCCGGTGGAACACCAGGTCCGGGCGCGCACCCCGCTGCCGGTGGAAGAATTGGACCGTGAGCTGCCGGTGGAGCCGCCCGCCCTGATCAAGGGTTACCTGCGTTGCGGGGCCAAGGTGCTGGGCGCCCCAGCCTGGGACCCGGACTTCAACACCGCCGACCTGCCGATGCTGATGCGCCTGTCGGATCTGCCCAGCCGCTACCGCCGCCACTTCCTGGGCGGCTTCTGATCACTGGCCTTCGCCGAACTTGTCGTCCACCAGGGCCTTGATCGCGTCGAAGGCCTGTTGTTCGTCGGGGCCGTCCACTTCCAGCTCCACTTCGGAGCCCAGGCCGGCGGCCAGCATCATCACGCCCATGATGCTCTTGGCATTCACCCGCCGCTCGTTGCGGCTCATGAACACTTCCGACTTGAACGTGGTGGCCAGCTTGGTGAGCTTGGCTGACGCACGGGCGTGCAGGCCCAGCTTATTGCTGATGGTGAGCGAGGCTTTGATCATGGAGCCGGGAGTTTAAGGCCTGGTTTTGCGGCCGCTGCGCCGCAATCTGCATCACCCCTTGCCCGCCGCCGGCGACGGCCCGCCCCACCAGTGCTTCCAGCGGCTCCTCCAGATGGCTGAGCAGACGCCACAGCATCGGCACGTTCACCCCGGTGACCAGGCGCACGGCCACCCCGTCGGTCAGGCGCTGGGCGACATTGCTCGGCGTCGCCCCGAACACATCGGTCAGCAGCAGGATCTGCTCCCCGGCGAGCGGCGCCAGCAGCGCCTGGGCCTGCGCCTCCACCTGCTCGGGCAAGGCATCGGGCGCCACGTCCAGCGCCAGCACCCGGTCCAGCCGTTCGGGAAAGACGTGGCCGGCCACCTGCCGCAAGGCAGTGGCCAGGGGTGCATGGGCAAGGATCAGCAAACCAGGCATGGCGGATTCCAACTCAACGACACCAGGGTCGACAACCCCTGAGTCGCCCCGTCCAGGGTCGGGATTATGGCGAGCGCCGACCGCGCATCCCCAGAAATGAAACAGCGGTTCAGCCCCCGCAGCAGGAGAATTTCTCATCCCGGTCCTGCCGCCCCCTATCTTCAGCTCTTGGCAGGCGCGGCGGGAGGTAACACACTGTAACGTCCGCCGCGGGCTTTTCTGACGGCCCGCCCTGCCCCTTCGGGGATGCCTCCACCATGACCCTGCCGCTGTCCACGACCGACGAACGCTACTGGCTGCAGATCATCGGCCAGATGGGGCGTGATGTGGCGTCCGCCCTGTCCGCGGTTCAGGGCGATCTGAGCCGGCTGGATCCGCTCACCCCCTCGCTGCCATCGCTGAAAAAACTGCAGGAGGATCTGGCCCGGGTGCGACAGATCGGCGTGCAGGGCCAACAACTGGCCCGGATGGCCGCCGGCGAGGTGCGTCAAACCCCGGAAGAAGTGTCGCTGACCACGCTGCTGCGCGATGTGCTGGCCCAGCAGAAGGCCCAGGCGACCCTGCGCGGCATCGAACTGCACCGGGCCATGCACCCGGCCACCGTGCTGCTGGACCCCAGCCTGCTGCATGGCTTCCTGGTGCAGTTGCTGGATTGGGGCCTGGCCCAGGCCCAGGACGTCTTGAGCCTGCGGCTGGAGCTGCAAGGTTGGCCGCCCGCGGCGCGGCTGCAACTGTGCGCCAGCCACCCCCTGTCGCAGGCACCGCACCCCGCCGACGCCCAGGGGTTGGCCTGGTGCCTGATCGAACAGATGGCCCGGGCCCAGCACCTGCCCTTGACGCGAGAGGACGGCCCGGCCGCCACCCGGGTGCAGATCGACTTCCCGCAGACCCTGGCCGCCGAGCTGGGCTTCGACACCGACCCCACTGGCGACGATGCCTCCTCGCAGTTCGCACTCTCCCAGGCCTCCCGCCCGCTCAACGGCAGCCACTGGCTGGTGATCGCCGCCCACCGGGATCTGCGAGCCGAGGTGCGTGAGGCCCTGCGCCCCAACGGCATGCTGGTGGACTTCGTCGGCAGCATCGGCGAAGCCGAACAGTTCTGCCAGGAATCCATGCCCCACGGCGTGCTGTACGAGGCCATCCTGGGCGGCGAGCGCATGCAGGGCCTGCGCGCACGGCTGCGCACCCAGGCACCACGGCAGGTCTGGGTGGAAATTTCGGCCGAAGGGCTGCATTGCGACGATGGCCATCCGGCCCACGACCGCCCCGGCCGGATCGGCCGCGACGCCCTGGCCGAGCGGCTGCCTGGCCTGCTGGAGGCCGAATACACCCGCAGCCTCTGAGGCCCGGGACACGGTCGTACACTGCGGGCCTGCCTCCTGTGAGCCCTGCCATGCACCGCCGTCAACACCTCGCCCTCACCGCCGGTCTGATCGCTTCCGCCACCCTGGGCCTGGGCGGACTGGCGGGCTGCTCGCGCCGCGAGGCGGCCCCTGACGTGACCCTGACCCTGCTGGACGGGCACCAGCAAGCACTGTCAGGCCTGCGCGGCAAGGTGGTGCTGGTGAACTTCTGGGCCACCAGCTGCACCACCTGCGTGCACGAGATGCCCCAGCTGGTGACCACCCACCAGAAGTTCCAAGGTCAGGGCTACGAGACCCTGGCCATCGCAATGAGCTACGACACCCCGGACTATGTCGCCAGCTTTACCCAGACGCGCGGCCTGCCCTTCCGGGTGGCGCTGGACCGCAGCGGCGACGCAGCCAAGCGCTTTGGTGATGTGCGCCTGACCCCCACCAGCTTCCTGCTCGACAAGCAGGGCGGCATCGTCAAAAAGTACGTGGGGGAACCCGACTTTCCGGCGCTGCACCAGCTGATCGGCCAGCTGCTGGCCGAAGCCTGACGCCGGCGCCCGCCGGGCGGACGATCACATCATCGTCTCGGCAGCGGCCTGCACCTGTTCCAGCAGCTCCGTGGCCGCGCGCAGCAGCGCCGGGTCGACCCCCCCCAGCAGCTCCCGGCGCACCGGGTCGGCCTGCTGCAGCACCTGGTCATACAGCGCCCGGCCCTGGGGGGTGAGCACCACGTGCTTCATCCGCCGGTCGTTCGGCACAGCTTGGCGCATCACCAAGCCGGCCTTTTCCAGCCGGTCGAGCATCGACACCATCGTCGCGCCCTCCACCCCCACGCTTTGCGCCAGCTCGATCTGCGACAGCGGCGCCGCCGCCTTGGCCACCACGGCCACCGTCACCCAGCTGGCCTGGCTCATGCCCAGCCCCTTGAGCCGCCGGTCCACGGCCAGGCGCCAGTTGCGGGCCGCCCCATGCAGGGCGATGGAAAACCGTTCCTCAGGGGTCATGATGAGACCATCTAATCATCAGATCCCTCCCATCTTAAAGTCCCCCCCCAGGGGGCCGTCGGAGGAGGGGATCCACCACCTCGGCGACAATATCGGATTGTCCGCCAGCCCCATGACCGCCCTCGCCCTGTCGTTTCTCACCTTTGTCTCGACGACGCTGGGCGGCCTGCTGGCCCTGCGTTTTCGCGACCGGCTGCACCACCTGCTGGGCTTCACCGCCGGGGTGATGCTGGGCGTGGTGGCCTTCGACCTGCTGCCCGAGGTCTTCGAGATGTCGGCCTCGCTGGGCGAGAACGGGCTGCGCGCCATGGTGGCCCTGGTGGCGGGCTTCCTGCTGTTCCACAGCCTGGAGAAGTTCGTGCTGGTGCACAGCGCGCACGAGGAGGAATACGCCCACCATGCCCATCCGCGGGTGGGGGTCGTGTCCGCCCTGGCACTGATCGGCCACAGCTTCATGGACGGTGCCGGCATCGGCCTGGCCTTCCAGGTTTCGGACACGGCCGGCATCACGGTGGCCATCGCGGTGGTGGCGCACGACTTCTGCGATGGCCTGAACACGGTGGGCCTGATGCTGCTGCATCGCAACAAGACCTCCCACTCGCTGGCCATGCTGCTGCTGGATGCGTTGGCGCCGGTGGCCGGCGCGGCGTCCACGCTGGCCTTCACCCTGCCGCCCAGCGTGCTGGTGCTCTACCTGGGGGGCTTCGCCGGTGTGCTGCTCTACATCGGCGTGGCCGACATCCTGCCGCAGGCCCATTCCCAGGCGGGCCCGGGTACCTCGCTGCGCCTGATCGGCCTGACGACGCTGGGCGCCGCGGTGATGTACGCGGTGGTGCGGGCCGCGGGCTGAGCCCGGGCCCTGGCGCCGCTCAGGGATGGGCGGCGATCACCTCGGCCACCGCGGCGGTCAGCCGGGTGCCGTAGCCGATGTGCAGGAACTCGTTGGGGCCGTGCGCGTTGCTCTTGGGGCCCAGCACGCCGCAGACCATCATCTGCGCCTGCGGGAAGCCCTGCTGCAACAGGTTCATCAGCGGGATGGTGCCGCCCTGGCCGATGTAGCCCAGCGGCGCGCCGAAGTGGCTGCGCGAGGCCCGGTCCAACGCGGTTTCCAGCCACGGCGCCAGCTCCGGCGCATTCCAGCCGCTGGCGCCCCAGTTGCCCACCCGGCCATCGGGCTCGAAGGTGACCTTGGCGTTGTAGGGCGCGTTGTCCTCCAGCAGGGCCTTGAGCTGCACCGCGGCCTCGTGGCCATCCACCAGCGGCGGCAGGCGCAGGCTCAGCTTGAAGGCGGTGTAGGGCCGCAGCACATTGCCGGCGCTGGCCAGGGCCGGCATGCCGTCCACCCCGGTGACCGACAGCGTGGGCCGCCAGGTGCGGTTGAGCAGGGCCTCGGTGGCATCGGTGGTGGTGGGCAGGGTCAGGCCACCATCGGCGCCACAGGCCCAGGGGAAGGTCTTCCAGGCCGCGTCGCCCAGGATGGCCGCCGCGGCTTCCGTCTGGGCCCGGCGCGCCGCCGGGATCTCGCAGTGGAAGACCGACGGCAGCAGGGTGCCGGTCTTCGAATCTTCCAGCCGGTCCAACACCTGGCGCAGGATGCGGAAGCTCGAGGGCACCAGGCCGCTGGCATCGCCCGAGTGCACGCCCTCGGTCAGGATCTCGACCTTGAGCGCGCCGGTGATGTTGCCGCGCAGGCTGGTGGTCAGCCAGAGCTGGTCGTAGTTGCCCGCGCCCGAATCGAGGCAGACCACCAGGCTCACGTCGCCCAGCCGGGCCTTGAGCTGGTCCAGGTAGAAGGGCAGGTCGCCGGAGCCGGATTCCTCGCAGGTCTCGATCAGGCCGACGATGCGCGGGTGGGCCACGCCCTGGGCCTTCAGCGCCTCGATCGCGCTGGTGGCGGCGTAGATCGCGTAGCCATCGTCCGCGCCACCGCGGCCATAGAGCTTGCCGTCCTCGATCTTGGGCGTCCAAGGGCCCAGGCCGGCGCGCCAGCCGCTGAACTCGGGCTGCTTGTCCAAGTGGCCATAGATCAGCACCGTCTGCGTGCTGTCCGCTTTCGTGGCCGGCACCTCGAAGAAGATGACCGGCGTGCGCTCGCCCTCGCGCACCACCTCCAGCGTCAGGCCGGGGATCTTGCGGCCCTCGACCCAGCCCGCGGCATCGCGCACCACCTTGTCGATCAGACCATGCTCGCGCCACTGGGGGTCGAACATCGGGCTCTTGGCGGGCACGGCGATGTAGTCGGACAGTTGGGGAACGATGCGCTCGTTCCAGGCCGCGGTGACGTCACGATCCAGTTGTGCCGAATCGAGACCGGGCAGCTTGTCGGGGGCGTTCATGGTGGGAAGGCTCCGAGAAAGAAAAGGGCAAAGCGCCATTGTGCGCCGCCCCGCCCCGCCTGGCGCTCCCGCGATCAGTGGGGCCGCAAGGCCTCCCACTGCGGCAGGCAGTGGCGGGCCAGGGCGGTGATCCAGGCCCCCTCGTTGCCGGGCACGAAGGCCAGGCCGTAGCGCGGGCTGACCAGAAAGCCCGCGCGTTCGAACACCGCCGCATCCTGGGCCCGGACAAACGCGGGCAGGTGGGCGAACGGCACCGCCACGGTGCCCAGATGCAGCACTGGCGCTCGGCAGGAGATCTCTTCGAGCCGGCCGTTGTCCTGGAAGCGGAACACCACCCCGCCGTAATCCATCTCGTCGAGTTCAACGTTGTTGCGCCCGGCCCGCCGCGGCGTGCCCAGCCGCGCCCGCACCGCCTCGGCGGTGAGCGAGAACGGCAGGTCGTCCAGCTGTTCAAAGGGCACGAGGTGCATGGTGCTGAAGGGGCGATCCCGCCAGGCGGGTGAAGTTCCCCGCAGGGCCCGGGTTTTTCACGATGTTGCCGAGCTTTGCAAAACGCTGCCGGGCGGCAAGCCCAGCCTTGCACGGCGCTTCGAGCATCACCTCAACGCGCCTTCCGGGGCGCGTGACGCTCTGACATTCGAAAGGAAACACCATGACCGTCTCGATCCGTTCCATCCTGTCCGCGGCCCTGTCCGTCTCGGCCCTGGCCACCGCGTCGATGGCCGCCCTGCCGGCCCATGCAGAAGGCCTGTACATCGGCGGCAACGTGGCCTCGCCCGACTGGCGCTCGCCGGTCAACGGCCTGGCCGGCAAGGACCACAACGCCGCCGTGAACCTGTACGGCGGCTACACGCTGAATTCCAACCTGGCGCTGGAACTGGGCTACATGACCCTGGGCCACCAGAACGGGGACCTGGGCGAGGTGAGGGGCCATGGCGGCTACCTCGACGTGGTCGGCACCCTGCCGCTGGGCATGAGCAACTTCTCGCTGCTGGGCCGTCTGGGCTACGACCGGGCCTCGATCATGACCGACGCGGGCAGCGACAACGGCGGCGGCCTGAACTTCGGTGCCGGCCTGCAGTACGACCTGAGCCGCAATGTGGCGCTGCGCGCCGAGGTGACCCGCTACCGCTTCGGCACCTTCGGCACCACCACCGTCAACGACCAGTACAGCGTAGGCGTGAAGTACGGCTTCTAAGCACCGGCCCGGCGATGCCGGCCGGCCGTGGCGCGGGCAGGCTTGTTGCCCTTGACTGCGGACGCCGCCTCGGCCGCGGGGTCCAGCAGATGAACCACCCGCAGGCCGGGCGCCGACAGGCGCAGCGCCAGAAAGCGCTGCAGGCGCTCGCGCTGGGTCGCATCGGGAAGACGGTCCCAGGTGGCCGTCACCAGCAGCCCCAGGCTGCCGGCGGCCGCTGCCCCGACATTCGCGGCGGAGGCTGCTGACATCACGGTCGGTCGGTCGGGCAGCCGAATCTCGGGTCCGGTGGCCAGCGCACGCAGACCTGGCTCCAGTGTCGCCAGCTCGCCCGCCAGCGCCGGCAGTTGCTGCTGCGCGGCCCGCAGCGTGCGGGTCTCGGCCTCCAACTGAGCGATGCGCCGATCGCGCTCGGCCAGCGCAGCCTGGTCGCGCTGCAACAGCTCCTCCACCACGCCCTGGCGCGCCAGTCGGCCCAGCTGCTCCAGGTTGGGCGCATCGCCGCCCAGCTGCTGCAGATCCAGCGTGACGCCGCCCAGGCCATAGCCCGCCAGCCGGGCCTGGATGGTCTGGCGCAGGTCGTCCGACAGGCGGGGCCCCAGCAGCGACACCCGGATGCGCGAGCCCGCCGGGTCGTAGTGGGTCTCCACCTGGGCCAGCACCCGGCCGGGCAGGTGCAGGTTGTCGGCCACAAAGCGGCGCGCCGCGCCTTCGAAGCGGGCCTCCTTCACCACCACCCAGGCGGTGTAGACGCTGGGCACCGCCACCGCCAGCGCCAGCACCCCGATGACGCCACGCACCCGCCACAGCTGGCTGCGGTCCAGGGCATGGACGGGCCGAAAATGCATCAGCCGCACGATGCCCAGCGTGGCCAGACCGATGAACAGCGCGTTGATCAGGAACAGGTGCAGCGCGCCCAGCAAATAGTCCCAGTTGCCGTGCGACAGCCCGTAGCCCGCGGTGCACAGCGGCGGCATCAGGGCGGTGGCGATCGACACGCCCGGCACCACCTGGCCCTTGACGCTGCGCCGGGTCGCGGCCACCGCGCCAGCGCCGCCACCGAACAGGGCGATCAGCACGTCGTACAAGGTGGGCCGGGTG
>JAYSCA010000045.1:0-10727 GCA_041915165.1 Ideonella sp. | reverse complement strand
GAAAAGGCCAAGGTGGTGTCGCAGCTGAAGGTCACCATCCGCACCAACTACTCCAACCCGCCGACCCACGGCGCCCAGGTGGTGGCCACGGTGCTGTCCACCCCGGCCCTGCGGGCCCAGTGGGAGGAAGAGCTGGGCACGATGCGCAACCGCATCAAGGCGATGCGCGCCAAGCTGGTCGAGCGTCTGCAGGCCCACGGCGTCAAGGGTGACCTGAGCTTCATCACCACCCAGCGCGGCATGTTCAGCTACTCCGGCCTGAGCAAGCCGCAGATGGAACGCCTGCGCAACGAGTTCGGTGTCTACGGCGTCGATTCCGGCCGCATCTGCGTGGCCGCCCTGAACGACAAGAACATCGACTACGTGGCCGCGTCCATCGCCAAGGTGATGTGATCGCACGGGCGCGGGAAGCCGGACAATCCGGCGCCATGAACCCGCGCCCGCCTCAGCCCGGGGCCCCCAAGGCCCACCGGCTGATCTACCGCCCGCCCCTGCTGGGGCGGGACTACTGGATCCTCGACGACGCCCTGCCCGACCCCGTGGCGGTGCGCCAACGGCTGCTGCAGCGCCCGGACTGGGTGCTGGGCGCCCCCCACCGGCCCGAAGCCTGGCCCGGCATGCGCGCCCAGCCGGCGCTGACGCCCGAGGAACTGGCCCCGCTCGAGGCCTGGGCCCGTCAGCAGACCGGGCAGAAGAAGCTGTTTGCCGTGGGCGCGGGCCTGCAGGGCAACCAGTTCAACCACAACTGCGTCCAGCTGGTGGGCGCCGGTGAATCCGGCCCCCGCCCCCACACCGACTCACGCCGGCTGTGCAAGTACGCCGCGGTGCTGTACCTCAACCCGGACGTGCCAGACCACTGCGGCACGGCGCTCTACCGGGTTCGGCTGCCGGACGGTTCGCTGGGTGGCAATACCCTGCCCGCGCGCTTCAGCAACCTGGTCGAGGCGCTGGACAGCCGCTTCGTGCCCCCCGACCTGTTCGTGCAGGACCTGGCCTTCGACCACCGCTTCAACCGGCTGGTCATGTACAAGGCCGACCTGATCCACAGTGCCACAGCCTATTGGGGCCACACCCCCACCGACAAGCGCATGACCCTGGTGTTTTTCTGGATGGCCTGAGCCCCTCCCAGGGGGAACACGGATGTGGTCAGCCCCAATGGCGGGCCGGGATGTTGCAGTGCACAATGCGCCCAGGATCGGATGTCAGATGGATCTGACGGCCGCGGCTGGACCGCGGCACGCCGGACAGCCCGTCGGCCCCAGGCCGGCACAACCGCGGAGCATGCCTCATGCTGTACCAGATCTATGAAACCCAGCGCGCGTTGCTGGCCCCGTTTTCCGAGTTCGCCAGCGCGACCGCCAAGCTCTACAGCCACCCGCTGTCGCCCTTCGCCCATGTGCCGATGTCCCAGCGCTGGGCAGCGGGCCTGGACCTGATGCACCGGGTGACCAAGGAATACGAGCGTCCCGAATTCAACATCCGCAGCGTCGACGTGAAGGGCGTGCCGGTGGCCGTGCAGGAGCAGGTGGCCGTCCACAAGCCCTTCTGTGACCTGATCCGCTTCAAGCGCTTCACCGACAACGCCGAGGCCTTGGACACGATGAAGAACCAGCCGGTGGTGCTGGTGGTGGCGCCGCTGTCGGGCCACCACGCCACGCTGCTGCGCGACACCGTGCGCAGCCTGCTGCAGGACCACAAGGTCTATATCACCCGCTGGACCGACGCCCGGCTGGTGCCCCCGGAAGATGGCGACTTCCACCTGAACGACTACGTGGCCTATGTGCAGGAATTCATCCGCCACATCGGCCCGGAGGTGCATGTCATCTCCGTCTGCCAACCCACCGTGCCCGTGCTGGCCGCCATCTCGCTGCAAGCCACCACGGGCGATGTCATGCCGCGCAGCATGACGATGATGGGGGGCCCGATCGATGCCCGCCGCTCCCCCACCGCGGTGAACAACCTGGCGATGAGCAAGAGCTTCGAGTGGTTCGAGAACAACGTCATCTACCGTGTGCCGCCCAACTACCCGGGCGCCGGCCGACGCGTCTACCCGGGCTTTCTGCAGCACACCGGCTTCGTGGCGATGAACCCGGACCGCCACCTCAGCTCGCATTACGACTACTTCCTGGACCTGGTGCGTGGCGACGGCGAAAGCGCCGAGGCGCACCGCGAGTTCTATGACGAGTACAACGCCGTGCTCGACATGCCGGCCGATTACTACCTGGACACCATCAAGACCGTGTTCCAGGATTTCGCGCTGGTCAATGGCACCTGGGTGGTGGATGGCGTGCGCGTCGCCCCCGAGGACATCACCACCACCGCCCTGCTGACGGTCGAAGGCGAGCGCGACGACATCTCCGGCGCCGGGCAGACCCGTGCCGCGCACGACCTGTGCCACAACATCCCGGCCGACCGCCAATTCCATTACGACGTCGAAGGGGCCGGCCACTACGGCATCTTCTCCGGCCGGCGCTGGCGCGAAAACGTTTATCCGGTCGTGCGGGACTTCATCCTGCGCTTCAACGCACCAGCCGAGGCAACGGCCCCCGCACCGGCCCGCAAGCGCAGCGCCGCCCCCAAGGCGGCTTGAGCGGCCGGCCGATAATCCGGGCGTGACTGCCACGCCCGCCCCCACGCCCGCCGCGGCGTTGAACGTCGACCCGGAACAGGTCCGGCGCATCGACGCCGCCCTGCCCCAGACCCAGTGCACCCGCTGCGGCTATCCGGATTGCCACGGCTATGCCGTGGCCATCGCCCGCGGTGAGGCCGACATCCACCAATGCCCGCCGGGCGGCCAGGAAGGCATCGCCCGCCTGGCCCAGCTGACCGGACGGCCGCTCCGCCCGCTGGACCCGGCCTGCGGACAGGAAGCCCCACGGGCGGTGGCCGTGATCGACGAGGCCTGGTGCATCGGCTGCACGCTGTGCCTGAAGGCCTGCCCGGTGGACTGCATCGTCGGCAGCAACAAGCGCATGCACACCGTCGTCGAGGCCCAGTGCACCGGCTGTGAGCTCTGCGTCCCGGTCTGCCCGGTCAGCTGCATCGCGATGGAACCCGTCAGCGGCCAGGCCACCGGCTGGGCCGCCTGGAGCCCCGTCCAGGCCGACGAGGCCCGCCAACGCTACGCCTTCCACCAGATGCGGGTTCAGCGCGAACAGCGCGAGAACGAAGCCCGCCTGCTGGCCAAGGCCGAACACAAGCTCTCCGACCTGGAAAACCAGACCCGCCACACCGACCCCGAGGTGATCGCCCGCAAGCGGGCCGTCATCGAGGCGGCGATCGCCCGGGCCCGCGCCTTGCGTGCGCCCCAGGACCCCTCGAAGGGCTCCCCCTCATGATGTCTCCCCGCAAGATCGAACGCTTCTTCGCCACCCTGCAGGCGGCCAACCCGCACCCCGAAACCGAACTGGTCTACAGCAATCCGTTTGAGCTGCTGGCCGCCGTGCTGCTGTCCGCCCAGGCCACCGACGTCAGCGTCAACAAAGCCACCGGCCCGCTGTTCCAGGTGGCGTCCACCCCGGGCCAGATGCTGGCCCTGGGCGAAGCGGGCCTGATCCCGTACATCAAGACCATCGGCCTGTACAAGACCAAGGCGAAGCACCTGATCGAGACCTGCCGCATCCTGGTCGAGCGGTACGACGGTGAGGTGCCGCAGGACCGCGAAGCCCTGGAAGGCCTGCCCGGCGTGGGCCGCAAGACCGCCAATGTGGTGCTCAACGTGGCTTTTGGCGAACCGACCATCGCGGTGGACACGCACATCTTCCGGGTGGCCAACCGCACCGGGCTGGCCCCGGGCAAGACCCCGCTGGCGGTCGAACAGGCCCTGCTCAAACGGGTGCCGGCCGCCTACCGGGTGCATGCCCACCACTGGCTGATCCTGCACGGACGCTATGTCTGCCAGGCCCGCAAGCCGCGCTGTGGCGCCTGCCAGGTGGCCGACGTGTGCGAGTACCCGGACAAGACCACGGCCATCTGAGGGCCGAGATCTGAACGCGCATGAAAAAGGCCGCCCCAGGGCGGCCTGAAAATGCCAAGGGCCACAAGATGTGGCCCTGATAGCAACCGACCCTGCGATCGCCTTCAGGCGAAAGGGCCGGGATCCTGCGACGCCGGTAACGGGTTCCGGTGTTCTGCCCAGTGCTGCAGTCGGTTTGTCGTCTCAGTGCTTTGCATTGTGCGCCGCTTCGGTGACGGCGATGTGACAAAGTGCAGCCACTTTCTCCCGCTGTTCCCGCGAGTCCTATCTATCGCCCATGATGAAAGCCCCTGAGCAGCGCTCGGCTTTCAACCGCAGCCACGGGGAGGCGGTGCAGGATGCCTCTTCCTCAGCCCCTCGTCACACCGTGCCCCAGGACGCCATCGTCTCCACCGTGCTCCGCCGGTACGACCACCAGGCCAACGCGCTGGTGCAGATCCTGCGCGAGCTCCAGGCCGCGCTGGGCTGGCTGCCACGCGAGGCCCTGACCCAGGTGGCCCAGGCCACCGGCCGCTCGCTGGCCGATGTGGAGAGTGTGGCCAGCTTCTACCGCTTCCTGCATTTGGCCCCCGTGGGCGACTACCGGGTGCTGTTCAGCGACAACATCACCGACCGCATGCTGGGCAGCCAGACCCTGATGGACCGGCTGTGCCAGCGCTTGGGCGTGCGGCCCGGCCAGGTGCGCGCCGACGGGCGGGTCAGCGTGGCCCCTAGCTCCTGCACCGGCCTGGGCGACCAGGGCCCCGCGCTGCTGATCAACCACCACCAGGTGATCACCCGCCTCACCGCCGAGCGGGTCGACGCGCTGGCCGACCTCATCGAGGCCCAGGTGCCCCCCGCGGACTGGCCGGCCGAATGGTCCGCGGTGGACGACCAGATCCGCCGCCCGGATGTGCTGCTGGGCACGCCCTTCACGCCGGGCAGCGCCCTGCAGGCCGCCCGGGGTCTGGGGCGCGAAGCCACGCTGGACCAGATCCAGCGGTCCAAGCTGCGTGGCCGCGGCGGCGCCGGCTTTGCCACCGGGCTCAAGTGGGAGCTGTGCCGCGATGCGCCGGGGCCGGAGCGCTGCGTGGTCTGCAATGCCGACGAGGGGGAGCCCGGCACCTTCAAGGACCGGGTGCTGCTGACCCGCCATGCCGACTTGGTGTTCGAGGGCATGACGCTGGCCGCCTGGGTGGTCGGGGCCCGGCGGGGTTTCGTCTACCTGCGGGGCGAGTACCGTTTCCTGTTGCCCCACCTGGAAGAGGTGCTGCGGCAACGCCGTGCGGCCGGCCTGCTGGGCCCTGCCATCCAGGGCGAGGCGGGCTTCGATTTCGACATCACGGTCCATGTGGGCGCGGGAGCCTACGTCTGCGGTGAGGAGTCGGCCCTGCTCGAATCACTGGAGGGGCACCGTGGCACGCCGCGCATCCGCCCGCCCTTCCCGGTCGAGCACGGCTACCTGGGCCACCCCACCACGGTGAACAACGTCGAGACCTTCTGTGCCGCGGCTCACATCCTGCTGCGCGGCGGCGACGACTGGGCCCGTCTGGGCACGCCCCACTCCACCGGCACCAAGGTCCACGCCATCTCTGGCGACTGCGCCCGGCCGGGCATCTACGAATACCCCCTGGGCACGCCGATCGACCAGATGCTGGAGGACTGCGGCGCCACCGACACCCAGGCGGTGCAGGTGGGTGGCCCCTCCGGCACCTGCCTGTCGGTGACCGAGTTCGGCCGCTGCATCGCCTACGAGGACGTGCCGTCGGCTGGCGCCCTGATGGTGTTTGACCGCCGCCGCGACCTGTTCGAGGTGGCGCGCAATTTCGCCCACTTCTTCGCGCACGAGAGCTGCGGCTTCTGCACGCCCTGCCGCGTGGGCACCGAGCTGCTGGCCCGCCGGATGGACAAGCTGGCCGCGGGCCAGGGCTCCCGCCACGACATGCAGGTGCTGCAGGAGCTCGACACCCTGCTGCACCAGAGCACCCACTGCGGCCTGGGGGCCGCGGCCTGCAACCCGCTGCGCGACACGCTGCTGAAGTTCCGGCCCAGCTACGAACGGCGCCTGCAGTCGCTGCACTTCCTGCCCGCGCTGGATCTGGACGCCGAGCTGTCCATCGCCCGGGCCGCCACGGACCGCCAGGATGCCGGCGCCCACTGGCCGCCCCCCCACGGGATCACCCCATGAGCCGCTACACCGCCTCCAGCCAGAGCTTCCTGCTCGATGGCGAAGAAGTGCCGATGGCCCCCGGCGACACGGTGCTGCAGGCCGCCCACCGCGTGGGCCGCTACATCCCGCACCTGTGCTGGCACCCGGGCCTGCCAGCCCATGGCTCGTGCCGGCTGTGCCTGGTGAAGTTCAACGGCCATCCGGTCTCGGCCTGCACCGCGCTGGCGGCCCCCGGGGCGGTGGTGGAGTGCCAGACCCCCGACCTGCAGACCGAGCGCCGCACCCTGCTGCAGATGCTGTTCGTCGAGGGCAACCACTTCTGCCCCTCCTGCGAACGCAGCGGCAACTGCCTGCTGCAGGCCACGGCCTACCAGCACGACATGGCGGGCCCGCACTTCGAGGAGTTCTACCCGAGCCGGCCGGTGGATGCCTCGCACCCCGATGTGCTGCTGGACCACAACCGCTGCATCCTCTGCGGCCTGTGCGTGCGGGCCAGCCAGCTGCTGGACGGCAAGTCGGTCTTCGCGATCGGCGGGCACGGCATCCACAGCCACCTGGTGGTCAACAGCCCCAGCGGACAGCTGGGCGATTCGGCGCTGAGCGTGCACGACCAGGCGACCGGCATCTGCCCCGTGGGCGCGCTGATGCCCAAGCGGGTGGGCTTCCAGGACCCAATCGGCCAGCGGCGTTTCGACCTGCACCGGGTGGACGAGCCCCACAGCCAGGAAGCGCCGCCCCCCGGCCAGGAGGACACCCCATGACGACACCTGCGCCCCCGCTCTATCCGGAGCCGGCCCCACGCAAGCTGAAGGTGGCGACCACCTCGCTGGCCGGCTGCTTCGGCTGCCACATGTCGCTGCTGGACATCGACGAGCGGCTGTTCACGCTGATCGAGCATGTGCAATTTGACTGCTCTCCGCTGACCGACCTGAAGGAGGTTGGCCCCTGCGATCTGGGGCTGATCGAGGGTGGCCTGTGCAACGTGGAGAACATCGAGGTGCTGCAAGCCTTCCGTGCCCAGTGCAAGGTGCTGGTGGCCGTGGGGGCCTGCGCGATCAACGGCGGCCTGCCGGCCCAGCGCAACCGGCTGGACATCGGCGACGTGCTGCGCGAGGTCTACGTTCACCGGCCCGGCACGCGCGCGGATGCCCAGGTGCCCAACGACCCCGAGCTGCCGCTGCCGCTCAACCAGGTCCGCCCCATCCATGAGGTGGTGCTGGTGGATTACGAGCTGCCCGGCTGCCCGCCTTCGGCCGACACCTTCTGGGCCTTCTTCACCGACCTGCTGGCCGGACGCATCCCTCGCCTGGCCCACGGCCAGATCCACTACGACTGAACCCCATGGCCAGCACCGACCTGGAAACCGCCGCCCACCCGCAGGGCCTGCGCCGCGTGGCCATCGACCCGGTGTCGCGGGTGGAAGGCCACGGCAAGGTCACGCTGCTGCTGGACGAACACCACCGCGTCCAACAGGCCCGGCTGCACATTGTCGAATTCCGGGGCTTCGAGGCCTTCATCGAAGGCCGCCCCTACTGGGAGGTGCCGGTGATGGTGCAGCGCCTGTGCGGCATCTGCCCGGTGTCGCACCACCTGGCCGCCTGCAAGGCCCTGGACCATGCGCTGGGCATCACCACCCTCACGCCCAGCGCCGAGAAGCTGCGCCGGCTGATGCACTACGGCCAGGTGCTGCAGTCGCACGCGCTGCACTTCTTCCACCTCTCGTCCCCTGACCTGCTGTTCGGCTTCGACTCGGAGCCCGCCCGGCGCAACATCGTCGGCGTGGCCCAGGCGCATCCGGACATCGCCCGCCAGGGCGTGCTGCTGCGCAAGTACGGGCAGGAGATCATCCGCGCCACCGCCGGCAAGCGGGTGCATGGCACGGGCTCGGTCCCGGGCGGCATGAACCGCCACCTCAGCCCCGAGGACCGCGAGATGCTGCGCGCCCAGGCCGACACGATGGTGCAGTGGGCCCGGGACGCCGTGCACCTGGTGCAGCGCCTGCATGCCCAGAACCCGGCGCTCTACGACCAGTTCGCCCGTCACCCGGCCCACCTGCTGTCGCTGGTGCGACCGGACGGCGCGCTGGACCTCTACGACGGCCGGCTGCGGGTGCGCCACGCGAAGGGCGCCCTGCTGGAAGACCAGGTGGACGACCAGCGCTACCTCGATCTGATCGAAGAGGAGGTCCGCCCCTGGAGCTACATGAAGTTCCCCTACCTGCGCCGCCTGGGCCCGGCCGAGGGCTGGTACCGGGTGGGCCCGCTGGCCCGGGTGCAGAACTGCGACCGCATTCCCTCGCCCTTGGCCGAGGCCGAACGCCAGACGTTCGTCGCCCATGGCCAGGGCGCGCTGATCGACGCCACGCTGGCCTACCACTGGGCCCGGATGATCGAGCTGCTGCACACGGCGGAAGTGGTGCGGGACCTGCTGGACGACCCGGACCTGCTGGCCGGCGAGCTGATGGCCAGCGGTCAGCGCACGGGCGAAGGCGTCGGCATCCTCGAAGCCCCCCGCGGCACGCTGATCCACCACTACCGGATCGGTGACGATGACCTGGTGCGCTACTGCAACCTGATCGTCTCCACCACCCACAACAACCAGGCGATGAACGAAGCCGTGCGCTCGGTGGCCCGCACCTATTTCGACGGGCGCGAGGTCACCGAAGGTCTGCTCAACCACATCGAGGTGGCGATCCGCGCCTACGACCCCTGCCTGTCCTGCGCCACCCACGCCATGGGCCAGATGCCGCTGGAGGTCGCGGTGCTGGACGCCACCGGCCGCTGCCTGTCGCATGTACGCAAGTCCAGCCTGGGCGAACTCAGCCCGGGGTCCGGAACACTGGATTGGACGGCTTGACGCCCCTCGCCCTGCCCACCGATGGCGCGCCCTGGCTGCTGATCGCCTGGGGCAACCGCAGCCGCGGCGACGATGCGCTGGGGCCCCTGCTGCTGGACCGCCTGCAGGCCTGGCTGGCGCAGCACGAGCGCGCCCCGGCACGCCAGGTGGCCTGCATCGAAGACCAACAGTTGCAGGTCGAGCATGCGCTGGACCTGCTGGGGCGACAGGCCGTGCTGTTCATCGACGCGGCGCTGGACCTGCCCCAGCCCTTTGTCACCGAAGCCGTCCAGCCGGGGCGGGACGGCAGCTTCAGCAGCCACGCCCTGTCGCCACAGGCCGTGCTGCAGGCCCATGTGGACGTCTGTGGCTGCCCGCCGCCGCCCTGCACGCTGCTGAAGCTGCGGGCCCGCGCCTTTGCCCTGGGGGCACCTCCCGGTGCCCAGGCCTTGGAGGACCTGGCCCTGGCCGAAGCCTGGGCCCGCGACTGGCTGACCCACCGCTGGCCGGCCTGACGCCCCGTCGCGGGGCTCAGGCCACGCTTGCCCCCGGCAGCGTGGCCATCAGGCGCTGCAGCCGCACCGCCAGATCCGGCGACTTCAGGGCCAAGGGCAGACGGGCCATGCGCGGATCGGCCAGGCAGGCCTTCACCCGGGTGAAGGTGGGCGAAGGATCACTGGCCAGATCGAAAGCCTGCAGCGATGGCAGCTGGCCCTGGGCCAGCAACTCGCCCAGCCGGGCACACAGATAGCCCAGGGCCAAGGGCAGCGCCCGCGCGCCATCCAGTGAGCGATAGGAACGGACCAGCAGTTCGTCCGCGTCGCTGGCCTCGGCAATCACGCTGGCCGGCAGGCCCCACTGCGCCATCAGCAGGCGGCCGATCTCCGAGGCCGACAACCCCAACTGCGCCTGCTCGGCGGCGCAACGCCCCAGGTGATCGGGCTGCACCAAGTCCTTGAGCAGCCCCATCGGCGTGGTGGCCACCACCGCCAGCCGGCCCAGGAAGGACAGCAGCACCGCGCTCACCACCGCGCCACGGTCCTCGATCGGCAGCTCGGCCGTCAGGTGTTGCGCCAGTTCGCTCGCCAGGGCGCTGGCGCGCCAGACGCGGTCCAGCATTGGCTGGCGCACCGGGCCATCTGGCGCGAACGAAGACATCATGGCGTAGCGCAGGCAGATCGCGCGCACCTCGGTCAGACCCAGGTGGATCACGGCCTGGGCCACGCTGCTCACCGGTGTCTCCAGCCCATAGAGCGGCGAATTGACCGCTGACAGCAGTTTGCCGGCAATGACCGGCTCCGAAACGATCAGATCCACCAACTGGGCCGAACTGGCTTCCGTCAGCAGATCGGTCGACGCCAGGTGCAGCATCAGGCGAGAGGGCCGGGGAATGTGCTGAAACACGGTCCCCAGGGCGGCTTGCCGCGCTGGCGGCAGATCGGCCGCCGACACCCAGTGGAAATTCGCCAGCGCCGCCAGCCCGGCGTCCTCGGCAGGCGCCGGAGGCAGTGGCGCATCTGGCGTGTCCGGGGCCACGGACGGGGCGACGGACACCGCGCGCCGCATGGGTTCCCGGTGGGCACGCGCGGAACGCCGCCCCCACCAACCCGAGATCAGAAGGGCCCCGCCCAAGGCCACCAGCAGCCAGATGATGTTGCGCATGGCGAGGATTCTGCAGTCTGCCGCGACACAGCCCCATGGGGACAAGCCATCCCAACAGACTCCCAAACCAGAAGCACAAATGAAAAACGCCGCTTCGAAAGCGGC
>JAYSCA010000044.1:0-10950 GCA_041915165.1 Ideonella sp. | reverse complement strand
CCCCGCCGCTGATGCCGACGCCGGTGCCCACCCCGCCGCCGCCCCAGACCACGCCCGACCCGCGCAGCTTCTTCGTCGGCGTCACTTACAGCCTGGCCAAGCTGCCCGAGCAGCCGATGGCGCCGCGCCTGGCCGATCCGCGCCTGGGCTTCTTCACCGAGGACTTCACCGACTTCAGCACCGATCTGAAGCCCAACCAGCGGGTGCACTACATCGACCGCTGGCGCCTGGAGAAGAAGGACCCGTCCGCGGCGCTGTCCGAGCCGGTCAAGCCGATCACCTACTGGCTGGACAAGAACATTCCCGAGCGCTACCGGGCCACGATCACCGCCGGCATCCTGGAGTGGAACAAGGCGTTCGAGAAGATCGGCTTCAAGAACGCGATCGTGGTGCAGCAGCAGCCTGACGATGCCGACTTCGACACCCTGGACGCGAACCATGCCTCGATCCGCTGGTTCGTGGGTTCGGACGTCGGCTTCGCCCGCGGCCCGAGCAAGGCCGATCCGCGCAGCGGCGAGATCCTGGATGCGGACATCGCGATGAGCGACGTGTTTGCCCGCGGTGCGCGGCGGGTGTTGTCGGAAGACACGACCGCGGCCCGCGCGCTGGCCGCCGCGCAGGCGGTGCAGGTGCGCCTGGGCGCGGGCCGGGCCGAGGCCGAACACTGCGACTATGCCCAGGAGGCGGTCGACCAGATGGGCTTCGCGCTGGACCTGCTGGAGGCCCGTGGCGACATCGCCCCCGACAGCCCCGAGGCCGAGGCCTTCGTGCAGGCCGTCATCAAGGACGTGATCATGCACGAGGTGGGCCACACGCTGGGGCTGAAGCACAACTTCAAGGCCTCCACCACCGTGGGCCGGGACCAGCTCAAGGACAAGGCCTGGACGGCGGCGCACGGCATCTCGGGTTCGGTGATGGACTACAACGCCTACAACCTGCCGCTGCGGGGCGAGGCCGCGTCCTCGATCACCAACACCACGCTGGGCCCCTACGACTACTGGGCCATCGAATATGCCTACACGCCGCTGGCGCCGGATCAGGAGGCCGAGGCCCTGGGCCGCATCGCCAGCCGCAGCACCGAGCCGGCGCTGGCCTATGCCGACGACGCGGACGCCGAAGGCGGGCCGGTGGGCGGGCTGGACCCGCTGGCCAACCGATTCGACCTGGGCGACGACCCACTGGCCTGGTACAGCCGCCGCATGACCTTGTCGCGCGAGCTGTGGACCCGGGTGCAGGCGCGTGGCGCACAGCGTGGGGACGACCCGCTGCGCGCGCGCCGGGTGCTGCTGAGCGGCTTCCGCCAGCTGCGCAACATGCCCGAGATGGTGGCCAAGTACGTGGGCGGCATGCAGACGGTGCGCGACCTGCCGGGCACCACCGGCCGGCCGGCCTACCAGCCGGTGGCCCCGGCGCTGCAACGCCAGGCCCTGCAGCTGCTGGCACGGGACATCTTCAGCGTGGACAGCTTCAGCTTCCGGCCGGAGTTCCTGGCCACGCTGGCCCCCGACTACAACGAGTGGGAGCGGGCCAAGCCGGTGAGCATCCCGTCCATCGTGCTGCAGTTGCAGACCCAGGCGCTGGACAAGCTGATGTCGGCCGGCACCGCGCAGCGCCTGCTGGACCTGCCCAGCTACCTGAGCGCCGCGCAGCGCAAGGGTGCGCTGTCGCTGGACGAGGTCTATGGCACGCTGCAGTCCACCGTCTGGAGCGAGCTGCAGAGTGGCCGCGAGATCGACCCGATGCGGCGCAACCTGCAGCGTGAGCACCTGCAGCGCGTGGTGGCCATCCTGACCAAGGGCGGCGGCAAGTTGCCGGCCGATGCGGTGAGCCTGGTGCGCTGGCACGCGGTGAAGCTGCAGGCCCAGCTCAAGGTAGCGGTGGCGCGTGGCCAGCTGCCGGTCGAGACCCGGGCCCATCTGGCCGAGAGCCTGAGTGGCCTGACCGAGGCGCTGCGCGCGCCGATGAGCCGCAGCTGACGGGCGGGGCGTGCGCCGGCCCGCTGGGGCCGGCGGCGCCGACTCAGGCGGCGGAAGGTGGTGCCGCCAGCGCGGCCAGCAGCTTGTCGTGGATGCCGCCGAAGCCGCCATTGCTCATGCACAGCACATGGTCACCGGGGCGGGCGGCCTTCACGATGGCCTGCACCATCGCGTCGATGCTGTCGCAGACCTGGGCCTGCTTGCCCAGCGGGGACAGGGCTTCGCGGGCATCCCAGCTCAGGCCGCCGCTGTGGCAGAAGACCAGGTCGGCCTCTTCCAGCGCCCAGGGCAGCTGGGCCTTCATCGTGCCCAGCTTCATGGTGTTGCTGCGGGGCTCGAAGGCAGCCAGGATGCGCTGCTCCAGCCCCACCCGGCGGCGCAGGCCGTCCAGCGTGGTGCGGATGGCGGTCGGGTGGTGGGCGAAGTCGTCATAGACCTTCACGCCACCGGCCTCGCCGCGCAGCTCCAGCCGGCGGCGCACGCTTTGGAAGCGGCCCAGCGCGGCGGCTGAGACCTCCGGGGCCACGCCCAGGTGCTCGGCCGCGGCAATCGTGGCCAGGGCGTTGAGCTGGTTGTGTTCGCCCAGCAGGCCCCACTCCACGCGGGCGATCTTCATCGCGCCGCGCAGCACGTCGAAGGCGTGCGGCTCACCGCGCGCGCGCAGGGTGCCGGGCTCCTCCTTGCGGGCGCCAAAGCGCTGCACCTGGCTCCAGCAGCCGCGGGTCAGCACCCGCTGCAGCGCCTCTTCCCGTGCATTCACCACCAGGCAGCCGGTGGAGGGCACGGTGCGCACCAGGTGATGGAACTGGGTCTCGATCGCGGCCAGGTCCGGGAAGATGTCGGCGTGGTCGTATTCGAGGTTGTTCAGGATCGCGGTGCGCGGCCGGTAGTGGACGAACTTGCTGCGCTTGTCGAAGAAGGCGGTGTCGTACTCATCGGCCTCGATGACGAAGGCCTTGCCCTGGCCCAGCCGGGCCGAGACGCCGAAGTTCTGCGGCACGCCACCGACCAGGAAGCCCGGCTGCAGGCCGGCGTCTTCCAGCACCCAGGCCAGCATCGAGGTGGTGGTGGTCTTGCCGTGCGTGCCGGCCACCGCCAGCACATGCCGGCCTTGCAGCACATGCTCGGCCAGCCATTGCGGGCCGCTGGTGTAGGGCAGACCGGCGTCCAGGATGGCCTCCATCAGCGGGTTGCCGCGGCTCACGACGTTGCCGACCACGAACAGGTCGGGCTGGAGCGACAACTGGTCGGGGCCGTAGCCTTCGATCAGCTCAATGCCCAGCGCCCGCAACTGGTCGCTCATCGGCGGGTAGACGTTGGCATCGCAGCCGGTGACGGTGTGGCCGGCTTCGCGGGCCAGGGCCGCCAGGCCGCCCATGAAGGTGCCGCAGATGCCCAGGATGTGAATGTGCATGGCAGGAAGGAGAGGGCGCCGGCGCAGCGGCGCCAGCGCGGGTTCAGCAGGTGAAGCTCTGTCGGCCGGCCCACTCGTCGCCAGGGACGAGGGTGATGGGCTCGCGCACGCAGGCGGCTTCGACGCAGAGCATGTGCTGCCAGTCTTCGGCAGGCATGTCGCTGAGGGCGGCAGCCCCCTCGGGTCCGGGGTTCCAGACCACGGTGTCCTCGAAATCGGTCAGGCCGATTCGGAGCCTGCGGCCCAGTTCGCGCAGGATCAGCTGGCGCGGGACCTGATGGTAGACACGGTCGATGGCGCCGACCACGGCGGTGATATCGCCCCATTGGTCGGCTTCGGTGCCCAGCAGGGCGTCTTCGTAGTGACAGCCCTGCAGGCCTTCGAGCTGGGCCTTTTCGACGTTCTGGCAGCGCAGGTAGGTGTGCAGCGCGGCGTTGAAGTCGAAGGGGGTGTCGCCGGTGTTGATGATGGCGAGTTCCAGGTCCAGGTCGCGGCCGGACACGCTCACCGTCAGCTCGGCCGTGAAGCCATGCGGCCAGTGGGTGCGGGTGGCCATGTCGTCGGTGAAGCGCAGCGTGGTCAGCGCGTGTTCGCCTCGCACCACCGATTGCACCGGGGTCCAGCTGCGGGTGCGCACCAAGCCGTGGCGCGGCAGCGGGCCGCGTTCATTGAACTGCGGGAAGATCACCGGCACGCCGCCCCGCACCGAGGCGCCCATGCCGTAGCGGGCGGTGGGGGAGAGGTAGAGCTGCTCTTCGCCGCCGGCCGGGATCCAGGAAACCACATGCGCGCCATGCAGCAGCACCGTGGCCCGTGCGCCATCCGGCGCACGCAGCGCGATGGCCGGCTGGCCGTGGAACTCGGTGAGTCGGATGTCGTTCATGCCTCAGCCAGCGCCGCGCGTGCCGCGGCGATCGTGGCGTCCAGGTCGGCATCGCTCAGCGCGGCACTGGTGAAGCCGGCTTCGTACAGGGCCGGCGCCAGGTAGACGCCGCGGTTGAGCATGCCGTGGAAGAAGCGGTTGAAGCGGGCCTGGTCGCTGGCCATCACCTGGCCGTAGTTCTGCGGCAGGTCCGGTGCGAAGAAGAAGCCGAACATGCCGCCCTGGTTGTCGGCGCTGAAAGGCACGCCCGCGGCGGCCGCCGCCGCTTTCAGGCCGTCCATCAGGCGGCGGGTCTTGGCGTGCAGGGTGTCGTGGAAGCCGGGCTTGGCGATTTCCTTGAGCGTGGCCAGGCCGCAGGCGGTGGCCACCGGGTTGCCCGAGAGCGTGCCGGCCTGGTAGACCGGGCCCAGCGGGGCCAGGTTTTGCATGATGCGCCGGCTGCTGGCGAAGGCCGCCAGCGGCATGCCGCCGCCGATCACCTTGCCGAACACCGAGATGTCGGGCGTGAAGCCGGGGATGGCCTGGGCGAACAGGCTCTGGGCCGAGCCCAGCGCGACGCGGAAGCCGGTCATCACCTCGTCGAAGATGAACAGCGCGCCGTATCGGTCGCACAGCTCGCGGATGCGCTTGACGAAGGGCACGCTGGCACGCACGAAGTTCATGTTGCCGGCGATCGGCTCGATCATCACGCAGGCGATGTCGTTGCCCTGGGTCTTGAAGGCTTCTTCAATCTGTTCGAGGTTGTTGTACTCGAGCACCAGCGTGTGCTGCACCACCTCGGCCGGCACGCCGGCGCTGGTGGGGTGGCCGAAGGTGGCCAGGCCGGAGCCGGCCTTGACCAGCAGCGCGTCCGCATGGCCGTGGTAGCAGCCCTCGAACTTGATGATCTTGTTGCGGCCGGTGGTGCCGCGCGCCAGGCGGATGGCGCTCATGCCGGCCTCGGTGCCCGAGCTCACCAGGCGCACCTGCTCGATGCTGGGCACCAGGGCGATGATGGCCTCGGCCAGTTCAATCTCACGTTCGGTCGGGGCGCCGAAGCTGAAGCCTTCCTTGGCGGCGGCCAGCACGGCCTCCAGCACGGCCGGATGGCCATGGCCCAGGATCATCGGGCCCCAGGAGCCGATGTAGTCGATGTAGCGCTGGCCCTCGGCGTCCCAGATGTAGGCGCCTTCGGCACGGGTGATGAAACGGGGCGTGCCTCCCACAGCGCGGAAAGCGCGCACGGGCGAATTCACGCCCCCGGGGATGGACTTCTGGGCCCGTTCGAACAGTTGAGCATTAGTGGACACGGCGGCGGCCTCCGGGCGCGGCAGGGGGTTCATCGGGAAAGCTGGGGGCGGATGGGCTGGCCGCGGCGGCCTCGCCATCGGCCGGGGTCTCGGCGCCTTCTTCTTCGGGCGGCAGGGCCCAGAAGAAACGGTCCGGCACCACATGGCCCATGCCGGGCCGGAAGCCGGCGTCCAGGCTCTGGTCCAGGAACTGCAGGGCCTCGCCGGTGGCGGCCTGGATCTCGGCGCCCACGCTCAGCAGCGCGGCCAGCGCGGCGGACAGGGTGTCGCCAGCGCCGACGAAGCTGACATCGAACAGCTCGAACTTCTCGCTCGTCAGCGCGCCCTGGGCCGAGGCCAGCACGTTGTCGATGAACTGGCCGGCCTTGGCCGGCAGCATCACGCCGGTCACCAGCACATAGCGGGTGCCGTGTTCGGCGGCGGCCACGGCCAGCTCACGCGGCGAGGCCGGGCGTTCCGATTCCCACTCGGGCAGCAGGAAGTCGGTCAGGGTCTTGTGGCTGCCCACCAGCACCTCGGTGGCGGGCAGGATCAGCTCGCGGAAGGCGTCCAGGTAGCTCTGCAGCGCGTCCTCGTCCAGCCAGGACAGGTTGGGCAGGTAGGAGACCAGCGGCAGTTCGGCGTAGTCCGAGAGGATCTCGGCCACCGCGCTGACGTTCTCGGCCGAACCGAGGAAGCCCACCTTGAAGGCGCTGGCGGTGACGTCCTCCAGGATGCTGCGGGCCTGCTCGACGATGGCATCGCCGTCGATCTCGTGCTGGTCGAACACCTCGGCGGTGTCGCGCATCAGCAGCGTGGTGACCACCGGCAGCGTGTGCGCGCCCATCGCGGCGATGGTGGCCACATCGCCACCCACACCGCCGGCGCCGGTCGGGTCACTGGCGTTGAAGCTCATCACGCAGGCTGGGGATGCCGCGGCGTCCTGCCCGGCCTCGTCGACGGGGGGTGCTTCGGGGGAGGAATCTGGTTTCATGGCGGGGGCCGGGCGGCAGGCTTCACGAGGGATGGGCCGACCGGCTCGGGATCTGAAGAGGAATCTGAACGATGCAGCGCAAGTCTCGACAAATGCTTGCCGTTTCATCTCGGGCCATCGCTATACTCAGGCGGATTGTAGTGATCTGGCGTGGATACCGTGAGCGAAAACAGAACCTGGATGTGCCTCATCTGCGGATGGATTTACGACGAGGCGGCCGGTGATCCCGAGCATGGCATTGCCCCTGGAACCAAATGGGAAGATGTTCCCATGAACTGGACCTGTCCGGAATGTGGTGCCCGCAAGGAAGATTTCGAAATGGTCCAGATCTGAGCCCGGCTGTCGTGGCAGTCGTGGCGCAGTTTCCCCGGGGCCACCGGGGCGACATTCGTTGGGGGGCGTGAAGTGACCGATGAAGGTCTGACGCAGACAGCGTCGTCCAGCACCCGGGTGCTGGTGATTGACGACAGCAACACCATTCGACGCAGCGCCGAAATCTTTCTGCGCCAAGGTGGTTACGAAGTGATACTGGCCGAGGACGGTTTCGATGCCTTGGCCAAGGTCAATGATTTCGAACCCGATCTGATCTTTTGCGACATCCTGATGCCGCGCCTGGATGGTTATCAGACCTGCGCGATCATCAAACGCAATCCCCGGTTTGCCGAGGTGCCGGTCATCATGCTGTCCTCCAAGGACGGCGTGTTCGACAAGGCGCGCGGTCGCATGGTGGGGTCGGACGACTACCTCACCAAGCCTTTCACCAAAGACCAGCTGCTGCAGGCCGTGGCCCATTTCCGGGCCCTGGCCGCGGCGTCGCGGTGAGCGGGGTCACTGGACGTGATCCGGCCAGGGGCCTTCCCGGTGCAGTGCTGTTTTGCAGGGTAGCTTCATGAGCATCCACAACATCCTTCTCGTCGACGACTCGAAGACCGAGTTGTATTTCCTCTCCGATCTGCTGACCAAGCGGGGCTTCAGCGTGCGCACCGCCGAAAGCGGGGAAGAGGCCATGCGTCGCCTCAGCGAGGCCAAGCCGGACCTGATCCTGATGGACGTGGTGATGCCAGGGACCAATGGCTTCCAGCTGACCCGCACCATCACCCGTGATCCACGTTTCGCCGATGTGCCGGTGATCATGTGCACCAGCAAGGGACAGGAGACCGACCGGGTCTGGGGGCTGCGCCAGGGCGCGCGCGACTACGTGGTCAAGCCCGTGGATGCCGACGACCTGATGGCCAAGATCCAGGCTCTGGGCTGAGCCGGCGGCCATGTCCAACAAGGAAGCATTGCGCGAACTCCAGGTGCGGCTGGCCAGCCGCCTGCAGGCGGCCCGTGAACGGCCGCGCGAGGCGGGTTGGCTGGCCGTGGAATGCGCTTCGGCCGGGCTGCTGCTGCCGCTGGGGCAGGCGGGCGAGATTCAGTCGCTGCGCGACGTGACCCCGGTGCCGCATGCCGCGCCCTGGCTGGCCGGCGTGGCCAACGTGCGGGGCCAGTTGCACGCGGTGATGGACCTGGCGGTGTTCCTGGGCCTGCGGGAGCCCGGGGCGCCGGCGCGCAGCGGCCAGCTGGTGGTGTTCAACCCGGCCCTGCGGGTGAACTGCGCCTTGCTGATCGACCGCCTGGCGGGCCTGCGCGACACCGAGCAGCTGCAGCGCGTGGCCGGTGACGAGGGCCCGCGACCGGCCTTTGCGGTGCGCCAGTGGCGCGACGCCCAGGGCCGGGTCTGGGACGAACTGGATCTGGCCGCCCTGGTCCAGGATCCACTCTTTCTGGAGGTGGCCGCGCCGTGACGTGGCCCCTCTCCACCGTGATTCGAGGCATTCCCTGAGAGGATGAGATGAGCCTGCTCGATCAGTTGAAGAACAAGTTGGCCGCCCGTTCGGCGTCACAGGACGAGGCACCGCTGGAGGGCGCTGCGGCGGCGCCCGAGGGCGGGGATCCGGAGGTGGATCGGCTGCTCAACCAGATCGATCAGCGCCTCGGACAGGCCCAGGATGCGCCGGCGGCCGCTGTGGAAGACGCCGGGCTGTCCCAGCTGCCGCCAGAGGTCTCGACCTTCGGGGAAGAGAGCACCGGCCTGCCGCTGATTGGCCGTCGTCCGGTCTATGAACAGCAGCGCCTGCTGCTGACGCTGGTCGGCGCCGGGGCGGCGGTGTTCCTGATCACCGGGGCCCTGTCGCTGGGCTCCGCCAGCCGGCAGGCCAGTCAGCTGACCGCCACCGGCCAGGCCCTGATGCAGTCGCAGCGGCTGGCGAAGTCGGTGTCGCAGGCCCTGGTGGGCAGCCCGGCGGCCTTCCCGGAAGTGCGCGAGAGCGGACAGGTGCTGGCGCACAACCTGCGCGGTCTGGCCAAGGGGGCGGATGACCTGTCGGCCGTCGGCGGCAGCGCCCAGGACGCCGTGACGCCACTGCTGCCCCTGGTGGATCGCGCCGAGAAAAATGCCGGCATCGTGCTGGCGCAGCAGACGGTGCTGACGCAGGTCGGCCAGGCGCTGCGCCTGATCAACCGGCAGTCGTCCGACCTGTTGGAAACGGCCGAGACCGTGTCCTCGCTGAAGCTGCAGGGCAATGCCTCGCCGGTGGAAATCTCCGCGGTGGGTGAGCTGGTGATGCTGACCCAGCGCATCGGCAAGAGCGCCAACGAATTCCTGACGCTGGAGGGTGTGAGCCCCGAGGCGGTGTTCCTGCTGGGCAAGGACCTGAACTCCTTCCGTGAGATCGCCGACGGCCTGTTGCGCGGCAACGCCGATCTGCGTCTGCCGGGCACCAAGGACGCCGCCACGCGCGAACGGCTGGAACAGCTGATCAAGCAGTACGAGGAAACGCGCGCGCAGGCCACCGCCATCCTGGGCAACCTGCAGGGCCTGGTGGCCGCACGTGAAGCGCAGAGCGCGATCGTGGCGGACTCGGAGCCGCTGCGCAAAGGCCTGGAGCAGGTGCAGCGCAGCCTGGAAGGCCAGGGCGGCCTGAGTGTGGGCTACCTGATCGTGCTGCTGGTCTCCGGGGCGGCCATCGTGGCCGGCGGTGCCGGGCTGCTGCGGCTGTTCGTGCGCAACCAGGGCCTGCGGGCTCAGCAGGCTGAAGTGCAGCGGCTGGCCGCTGAGGAGCAGGAACGCGAAGCCAAGCGCGTCAACGACGCGAACCAGGCGGCCATTCTGCGGCTGATGAACGAACTGCAGACGGTGGCCGAAGGGGATCTGACCCAGCAGGCCACCGTGACCGAGGACATCACCGGCGCGATCGCCGACTCGGTGAACTACACGGTGGAAGAGCTGCGCTCCCTGGTGGCCCAGGTGCAGGGCACGGCCGCCCGGGTGACGGAGACCACCCAGCAGGTGGAACAGACCTCCACCGAGCTGCTGGCGGCCTCCACCGAACAGCTGCGCGAGATCCGCGAAACCGGCGAGTCGGTGCTGCAGATGGCCTCCCGCATCAACCAGGTGTCGGCCCAGGCCCAGCAGACGGCGGCGGTGGCCCGGCAGTCGCTGGAGGCGGCGACCTCCGGCCGCAAGGCGGTGGCCGACACGATCGACGGCATGAACACGCTGCGCGAGCAGATCCAGGAAACCTCCAAGCGCATCAAGCGGCTGGGCGAATCCTCGCAGGAGATCGGCGAAATCACCGAGCTGATTTCCGACATTACCGAACAGACCAACGTGCTGGCGCTGAACGCCGCCATCCAGGCCGCCTCGGCCGGTGAAGCGGGCCGGGGCTTCTCGGTGGTGGCCGAAGAAGTGCAGCGGCTGGCCGAGCGCTCGGCCGATGCGACGCGGCAGATTGCCGCGCTGGTGAAGACCATTCAGACCGACACCCAGGACGCGGTGGCCGCCATGGAGCAATCGACCCAGGGCGTGGTGCAGAACGCGCAGCTGTCCGACGCGGCCGGCGCCGCGCTGGCCGACATCGACCGCGTGACGCGCGAGCTGTCCGAGCTGATCGATGGCATCTCGCACGAGGCGCGCAGCGAGGCCGAATCCGCCAACGTGGTGGCGGCCAACATCCAGCACATCTTCGCGGTGACGGAACAGACCGGCGAGGGCACCCGCTCGACCGCCCAGATGGTTCACGACCTGTCGCGTTCTGCCGATGAACTCCGTCAATCGGTGGACCGTTTCAAGATTGCCTGACGTTCTGACGGCAGCACGGTGGCCTGACTGAGCAAAGGAACCCGGCACGACCATGGACTCAACTCACGATCACGAACTGCCGGGAGACCTGAGCGCACTGGCCTGGGTGCAGGACGAACTGCGGCGCACGCTGGACAACGCCCACAAGTCGCTGCGCCGCCAACTGCGCAACCAGGAACTGCAGCCCGCAGACACCGGCCGAGGCCAACCCCATCCCGCCCTGCAGCAGGCCCGCAACCTGATCCACCAGGGGGCGGGGGCGCTGGCGCTGATCGGCCAGGGCGCGGCCGCC
>JAYSCA010000043.1:6687-11016 GCA_041915165.1 Ideonella sp. | reverse complement strand
CACCGGCTGACAGCATGCCGACCCGGCCCTTCAAGCCGATGCGGTCGAAGCGCTGCACCTCCAGGAAGACATAACCCTCTCCCGCGAGCAGCTGCGTGCGGCTGGCGGGAACGCCGACCTCGGCCAGGGAACGAAGGGCCAGGTGTTCGAGCGGCAGGAGCTCGGCCATGCGGCTGCCCACCTTGGCGAACTTGACGATGACATGCCCGTTGTCCTGGGTCAGCCAGAGGAACTTGGGCTGCTCGCCACCGGCGCTGGAACCATAGGCCGCTCCCCGCAGCGCGGTGGCCATGCCAACGTAGTGATCGATCTTGTCCTCGGCCGGCGTTGGCGGGACGGCCAAGAAGGCCAGCTCCTTTTCAAGGGGGGCGTCGCCGAAGATCAGGTTGCCGGGCAGGTTCAGGCCCTGCGTGAAAAGGTAGGCCACCCGATGGTCGTCGTGCCAGTCCTTGAGGCTGGCCGGAAACGCCTGGTTCCTCGCGGCCTCATGGGCCAGTTGCCGCCCCAGGAAACCTGAGGGGGCGGCGAAGAGCATGTAGGGCGGCAAGCCTTCATAGACGCGCGTCACGTCGCCGATCCGCTCGACCGTGGCGCCGCCAGCCAGGAATTCGACATCGGCAAACGGCGCGATGTTGCCTGCGCGCAGGTGCCGGTAGATCCGCTGGCGCGCACTCAGGCCCATGGGAAGCGGGCGCAGAAGCCCGTACATCGGCGTGCGAACCCCCGTCACACGGAAGCTCGTCACCGTGCGTGACAGGCCCTGAATAGTTCGCGAAAGCGTTGGCTGACTGACGCCCAGCGCGGAAATGAGTTGCGCAGCAGTGCGACTGCCGGACCGAAGCTGCCGCTCAATCTCCTGCGAGAGTTCGGCGTTCGATCGACGGTTGGCGGCGCTCACTTGAATTTTTCGTGAATAGTTCAGCGCATTGTATATAGGTATCCATCTGATTGCTTCAAGGGCATCCTCCGCCCCCCAACTCAGGGCCCAGGAGAACCCGGACCTTGCCGACACCGGGTCGCCAGGCGCGCGAGCGAAGGGGCGCCTTTTCGCCTTGCGTCAGGCGCTCTGACGGGAACCCGTGTTCAACACCCGGGCGAGCACCTGGTCTTCCAGCGCGGCAAAGGCCGCCGTACCCCGTGCGCGCGGTCGCGTCAGGTCCACCGCGGTGTCCGCGGCCACCCGCTGCCCTTCGATCAGCACCACCCGGTCGGCCAGTGCCACGGCCTCGCCCACATCATGGGTCACCAGGATGGCGGTGAAGCCCTGGCTGCGCCAGAGCCGTTCGATCAGCTGGTGCATCTCAATGCGGGTCAGCGCATCCAGCGCGCCCAACGGCTCATCCAGCAACAGCAGCCGCGGACGGTGCACCAGCGCCCGCGCCAGGGCCACCCGTTGGCGCTGCCCGCCCGACAGGACGGCTGGCCATTCCTGCGCGCGATCGGCCAGACCCACCGCCGCCAGGGCGGCCTGTGCGCGGGCCTGGGCATCGCTGCCGGCCAAGCCCAGCGCCACGTTGTCCAGCACCCGCTTCCAAGGCAGCAGGCGGGCGTCCTGGTACATCAGCCTCACCTCCGGATGGGTCTGCCCCCGGTGGACCTGGCCGTCCAGGCTCAGCTGGCCAGAGTCCAGCGATTCCAAGCCGGCCACCTGACGCAGCAGGGTGCTCTTGCCACAGCCGCTGCGCCCCACGATGGCGACGAATTCGCCGGGGGCGATGTCCAGGTCCAGCTCGGAGAGCACCACCCGCTCACCGTAGCGCTTGCCCAAGCCCCGCAGGCGGACGGACAGGCCGGGCGGCGCGCCACGGCGCTCCGGCAACGTGGGCACGCTCACGGGTGCCTCGGCGCCGAGCCAGTCGTTCCAGGTCTGGCCCAGGCTGGCCGCTGCCAGACTGGATTCGAAATAGGCCATCAGGGGCTCCTTGTGGAAACTTCAGGCGGCCGCGCTCAGGCCAACGATCGACGCGAGGGATGCCAGGGCAGCCACCAGGCCTCCAGCCCTCGGGCCAGCAGGTCGGCGCCCTTGCCCAGCAAGGCATAGAGCAGGATGCCCACCAGTACCACGTCGGTCTGCAGGAACTCGCGGGCGTTCATCGTCATGTAGCCGATGCCGGCCTGGGCCGAGATGGTCTCGGCCACAATCAGCAGCACCCAGGTCAGCCCCAGCGAAAAGCGCAGGCCCACCAGGATGGACGGCAAGGCCCCAGGCAGGATGACCTGGCGGTACAGCGCCCAGCCGGAGAGGCCGTAGCTGCGCGCCATCTCGATCAGGCCAGGGTCCACAGCGCGAATGCCGTGGAAGGTGTTGAGGTAGATGGGAAAGAAGACGCCCACGGCCACCAGGAACAGCTTGGCGCTCTCGTCGATGCCGAACCACAGGATCACCAGCGGGATCAGCGCCAGGGCCGGGATGTTGCGCAGCATCTGCAGGCTGGTGTCGAGCAGTGTCTCGGCCGGCCGCAGGGTGCCGGTCAGCAGCCCCAGCAACAGGCCGGCGCCACCGCCCAGCGCCAGCCCACCCACCGCCCGTCCAGTGCTGACCGCCACATGGTGGCCCAGCTCGCCGGAACGCAGCAGGGTCCAGAAGGCGCTGACCACGGCATCCGGCGCCGGCAGCACGCGGCTGGCCAGCCATCCCTCGCGGGAGGCCCATTCCCAGACCAGCAACAACAGGGCCGGCAACAGCCAGGGCAGCCCGCGGCTCCCCCAGCGGCGCCAGAAAGACACAGGGGCATGGGCCATGTCAGGGTCTCCAGTCAGTCAGCGGGCACCACGCGGCAGGGCGTCCGCCACGCGAATGGGCTTGGGAATCAGCTTCAAGGCCGCAAAAGTGTCGGCCACGCGCTGCTGGTCGGCTGCCACGGCGGCGGTCACCGGCTGGACGTTGAACTGGTAGCGATGCAGGCTGGCCCGCACGATGGCAGCGTCCAGGCCCTGCAAGGGCGCAATCAGCTTGGCGGCCTCGTCCAGGTGGGTCTTGATCCAGCGCCCCTGCTGGACCGTGTCTTCGAACAGGGTCTGGATGACCTGTGGATGGCGTTCAGCGTAGCGCCGCTCGGCCAGGTAGAAGTTGTAGTCGTTGACCACGCCACGACCGTCGGCCAACTGCCGGGCGCCGATCTGCTGCTCGGCCGCCGCCAGGAAGGGGTCCCAGATGACCCAGGCATCCACCGCGCCGCGCTCGAAGGCGGCGCGGGCATCCGCCGGCGGCAGAAACACCGGCTGGATGTCCGTGTAGGCCAGGCCCGCCTTCTCCAGCAGCTTGACCAACAGGTAGTGGACGTTCGAGCCCCGGTTGAGAGCCACCTTCTTGCCCTTGAGGTCGGCCACCGTCTTCAGCGTGGAGTGCTTGGGCACGATCAGGGCCTCGGCCTCCGGCGCCGCGGGGTCGAAACCCACGTAGACAAACTGGGCTCCGGCCGCCTGGGCGAAGATCGGTGGTGCCTCCCCGACAAAGCCGATGTCGATCGAGCCCACATTCAGACCTTCCAGCAACTGAGGGCCGGCCGGAAACTCCACCCACTGCACCGCCACACCCTGCGGTGCCAGACGCTTCTCCAACGAACCCAGCGACTTCTGCAGGGTCAGCAGGCTGGCGGACTTCTGAAAGCCGATGCGCAACTTCTTGTCGGCCGATTGGGCCCAGGCCGAGCCACCGGCCAAGGCCCCTGCGCTGGCGGCTGCCAGCGCCTGCAGCCAGGCGCGGCGGGAGGAGGAATACGAAGCATGAACTGCGGAAGACATGGCACCCCGAATGCAGAGGACAGGCAGAAAGTGAGGGAGGGGATGGGCCGTCAGGCCGCCAGGGCCAGCGCCACGTGGTCCGCGGTCCAGGGCGCGAGGGCACGCTCCAGACGATGCAACACCGCGTCGACCGGCTGGTGGCCCTGTTCATTCCGCACGAACTGGGTGTCTTCGGCGTAGACCACATCCAGGATGTGACGCGCGCCCAGTGCCGACAACACCGGCTTGAGCGCGTAGTCCAGCGCCAGCAGGTGGGCGATGCTGCCGCCGGTGCCCAGCACCAGCACCTGCTTGCCTTGCAGCCCGTCCTGCGGCAGCAGGTCGAGGAAGGCCTTGAGCACGCCGCTGTAGGCGGCTTTGTAGATGGGGGTGGCGACGACCACGAGATCGGCCGCCTGGACCTGCTCAACGGCTGCGACGACCGAAGGGTCGCGGAAGTCCGCGCGCAGGATCGCCTGCGGGGGCAGTTCCGAGATTTCGATCAACCGGGTGTGTCCGCCGGCCGCTTCCAACTGGGTCAGGGCCTGGCGCAGCAGCGCCGTGGAACGGGAGGGGCGGGTGGGACTGCCCGCAATGCCGACGATG
>JAYSCA010000043.1:0-6677 GCA_041915165.1 Ideonella sp. | reverse complement strand
TTGTTTGCCGGGGGGGGTTGTGCCCTTTTTTCTCACACCGGGGGGTGGCCCCCGGCCTGTTCCTGTGTGGGGGGGGGGGGGGGCCCCCGGGGGGGGGGGGGGGGGGGGGGGGGGGGCACTGCCCGCAATGCCGACGATGTTCATGGTGAAGTCCGTGTGTTCAGATCAACAGGGCTTCACCTTAGCCAGCGGGCTGGCCGGAACCAACGAAGGAAATCCGGCTTGGATATCCGGTTCACGCACGCAGCAAGCGTGCGTGCGCGAACCCTTCATCCGGCCAGGAGGCCGGATGGGTCAGCCACGATCAGTAGCTGCGACGACCGCCGCCGAAGCCGGACGGACGCTCTTCACGCGGACGGGCCACGTTGACGACCATGTCGCGGCCGCCGAAGGATTGGCCGTGCAGGCCACGGATGGCCGCTTGAGCTTCGTCGCCCGAGCCCATTTCCACGAAGCCGAAGCCCTTGGAGCGGCCGCTGTCACGGTCCATCATGACCTTGGCGGAGTTCACTTGGCCGTAGGCGGCGAATTGCTGTTGCAGGTCGTCGTCGCCCATGGAGTAAGGCAGGTTGCCGACGTAGAGCTTGTTGTCCATGATGGACCCTTTCGAATGTGAGAAATGAAATGCCGCGTTCTCTGAATCACCGGCTGCGGCAGCACATGGCAATCAGTTGTGGCCCACGAGAGGCCGGTGTCATCAGAACTTCCGACGACGCGGCGCCGAAGGCGCTCCGCCGCTGCGGGGTTCCAGGTGACGGAAGGTGATGCGCCCCTTGTTGAGGTCATAGGGCGAGAGTTCCAGCGAGACCTTGTCGCCGGCCAGGATGCGGATGTGGTGCTTGCGCATCTTGCCGCCGGTGTAGGCCACCAGGCTGTGGCCGTTTTCCAGCGTCACGCGAAAGCGCGAATCGGGCAGAACTTCGTCCACCTGGCCACGCATTTCGATGAGTTCTTCTTTGGTCATGGATGATCCTTGTGCAAGAACGTGCCGGGCCGCCGCTCAGGCCGGCAACGCGGGTTGACGCAGATATTCCAGGCCCTGCGCCATCGCGTAACGCGAGGCTGCACGGGGCGTGGAAAACAGGGGAATGAACCGGAAGACCCGGTCATGGGAGGCGGAACCTGTGCCACTGCGAATGGACAGGGACGCTGCAAAGTGACCGGTGTCGGTCCGTTGGGTCATCGAGGACAGGACATACCTGCCCACGGTGCGGGTGTGCGGAGAAGCAGAAATCAATGGGTGTTCATGGCACCGGCCAGCGAGGCTCGGCGCAAAAGGCCTGGCGGGGATCGGAGATCGCGCCAGCGCCGAAAAGAAAGAGAAGATCAGGATCCTGAAGCCTGGATGAACCGCCAAGTGCGGGGCGTCAGGACCATTGAACCAGACGAAGCTTGCCTGGGTTGCCAGGTGACCGCGTGAGATGGATTCAACCTGGGGGAGCCGCCTTGCACACGGTGTGCAGGGCACACGGGGTACGGCGGGCTCAAAGCTGCGGAGGTAAGCGAAACTGCAGCTAACTCTTTAAGTATAGCAAATTCGCGAAAGGCATGGGAGAACTTTGAAGTCCCGCCGTACAGGGCGGCCTCTGTATACTGGCCCCCAGTATCAAGGAGCCATCCATGCCGCACTCGCCCGCCGAGCGCAAACGTGTCATCACCCGGCTGCGCCGCATCAAGGGCCAGGCCGAGGCGCTGGAGCGCGCGGTCGAGGCCGGCACCGAATGTGGCGACCTGCTGCAGCAGCTGGCCGCGCTGCGCGGCGCCACCTACGGCCTGATGGCCGACGTGCTGGAAAGCCACATGCGGGAGACCTTCGGCTCCGCCGTGGCCCCGCCCTCCGACGCCCCCACCCAGGACGCCGAGGTGGACCACATGGTCCGCATGCTGCGTTCCTTCCTCCGCTGACCTCTTCAACCCAAGGACCCCGACCATGAAATCCCGTGCCGCCGTTGCCTTTGCCGCTGGCCAGCCCCTGCAGGTCGTCGAGATCGACGTCGCCCCGCCACAGAAGGGCGAGGTGCTGATCAAGATCACCCACACCGGCGTCTGCCACACCGACGCCTTCACCCTCAGCGGTGACGACCCCGAGGGCCTGTTCCCGGTGGTGCTGGGCCACGAAGGTGCCGGCATCGTCGTGGAGGTGGGCGAAGGCGTCACCAGCGTCCAGCCGGGCGACCATGTGATCCCGCTCTACACCGCCGAGTGCGGCGAGTGCCTGTTCTGCAAGAGCGGCAAGACCAACCTGTGCGTGGCCGTGCGGGCCACCCAGGGCAAGGGCGTGATGCCCGATGGCACCACCCGCTTCTCATACAACGGCCAACCGCTCTACCACTACATGGGCTGCTCGACCTTCAGCGAGTACACCGTGGTGGCCGAGGTCTCGCTGGCCAAGATCAACCCGGACGCCAACCCCGAGCAGGTCTGCCTGCTGGGCTGCGGCGTGACCACCGGCCTGGGCGCGGTGAAGAACACCGCCAAGGTGCAGCCGGGTGACTCGGTGGCCGTGTTCGGCCTGGGCGGCATCGGCCTGGCGGTGGTGCACGGCGCCCAGATGGCCGGCGCCGGCCGCATCATCGCGGTGGACACCAACCCGGACAAGTTCGCGCTGGCCAAGACCTTCGGCGCCACCGATTGCGTGAACCCCAAGGACTTCGACAAGCCCATCCAGCAGGTCATCGTCGAGATGACGGGCTGGGGCGTGGATCACAGCTTCGAGTGCATCGGCAATGTCAACGTGATGCGCGCCGCGCTGGAATGCGCTCACCGCGGCTGGGGTCAGAGCGTGATCATCGGCGTGGCCGGCGCGGGCCAGGAGATCTCCACCCGCCCCTTCCAGCTGGTGACGGGCCGCAAGTGGCTGGGCACCGCCTTCGGCGGCGTCAAGGGCCGCAGCGAGCTGCCGGGCATGGTGGAGCAGGCCATGAAGAACGAGATCCAGCTCGCCCCCTTCGTGACCCACACCATGCCGCTGTCGGACATCAACGAGGCCTTCGAGCTGATGCACGACGGCAAGTCGATCCGCTCCGTCGTGCACTACTGAAGCCAGCGTCAGCCGTGGGCCGCGGCGCCGCGCTTCCAGTAGGCGGCAGAGCGGATGAGCTTGGGGTCATGCCTTTTCTCGTCCACCAGCACGTCGCGCAACGCAGCGGCCACGGAGGCCTCGGTGGCGCACCAGGCGTAGCCCTCTCCGGCCGGCAGGCGCAGCGCGCGCGCGGCGTCCACCAGCGCCTCGGGCCGGTCCACCCAGCCCAAGTCCAAGGTGGCGGCGGTGGGCGGCAACAAGACCCGATCGGCCGGATCGGCCAGGGCCAGGCGCACGATGGCGTGCCGGCCGGCCGGCAGTTCCTCCAGACGCCGAGCGACGGCCGGCAAAGCCGTCTCATCGCCAATCAGCAGGTGCCAGTCGAAGTCATCCGCGACGACAAACGACCCACGCGGTCCGGCCACCGTCAGCGTCTGGCCGGGCTGGGCCTGCGCGGCCCAGGCCGCCGCCGGACCTTCACCATGCAGCGCGAAGTCCAGCACCAGCGTGTGCGCCGTGGTGTCGAAGGCGCGTGGGGTGTACTCGCGCATCAGCGTGCCGTCCGCGCCGTCGGGCAGGAGGATCTTCACATGGTCGTCAAAGGCGGCGGAGACGAAGTCGCCCAGCGAATCGCCCGTCAGCGTCACGCGCTGGAACAGCGGGCTCACCCGTTCGACCCGCGACACCTGCAGGTCGCGCTTCTTCAATTCGTGCCGCACCCGCTGCACACGCGGCAAGGCGGTGTCGTTCATGGTCATGCGTGGCATTTTGTTGATAATGTCAACCATGATTCCCAAAAAGGTTGACACTGTCAACATCAAGGGCATGCCCACCCACGATGCCGAGACCTCCCTGCTCGACCTGATGCATGCGGTGATGCACCGCGTGCGCAGCCTGGGTTCGCAGGGGTCGGACGCGCCCGCGCTGCAGGGGCTGACCCCGATGGAGGGCCGGGTGCTGGGCTTTTTCGCGCGGCACCCGGGCGCCACGCTGGGCGACGTGGTGCGGCACAGCGGGCGCGACAAGGCCCAGCTGGCCCGCCTGATCAAGGCGCTGCGCGAGCGGGAACTGCTGCAGGCCCAGGAGCCCGCCAGCGACCGGCGACAGGTCCGTCTGAGCCTGACCGCCCACGGGGGGCGTGTGCAGCAGGCGCTGCGGCAGCAGGCCCAGGCCCTGGAACAGCGCGCCCTGGCCGGCCTGGACCGGGAGGTCCAGGCGCAGCTGCGGCAGGGCCTGCTGCAGATGCAGGCCAACCTCGATGCCGACGACCACGCGAAAGACTGAGCGTTTCCGGCGGGCACCGCAAGCGTGCATTTGCTACCTTTTTCACGTGAAGTTGCACCAATAAATCGCCTGGCGCTGGCACGAAGCGTTCGCCATCCCTCGTGCCCCTTCGAACAGCGACCAGATTTAACAAGGCTGACACCCGCTATCACCGTCAATCATTCGGGTGAAACCCGGTTTCACGAAAGCATTTCCCACAGTTTGACCCGGGTCGTCATTTACGTGAATTAGGCACTAGTTTTGCTGACGAGGATCAAGCCCTGGCGTGCTGGCCCAGCGCACCAGGGACGAACCGCCCGCGGCCCCCCGCGGGTTTCTCGAGTTCACTGCATGACACCCTCCATGAAGCAAGCTTTCCGCCCCATGCTGCCGGTCGCACTGGCCGCCTTTCTGTCCGTTGGCGCTGCGCACGCGCAGTCCTCGGTGACCGTTTATGGCCTGATCGATGCCAGCGTCGTCTGGACCAACGACATCGCCGGCAAGCGCACGATCAACGAAGACTCGGGCGTCTCGCAAGGCAACCGCCTGGGATTCAAGGGCAGCGAAGACCTCGGCGGTGGCCTCAAGGCCAACTTCATCCTCGAACACGGCTTCAACACCGACGCCGGCACCACCGCCCAGGGCGGCGTGATGTGGGGCCGCAATGCCTCGGTCGGCCTGTCCAGCGACCGCTACGGCAGCCTCTCCTTTGGCCGCACCTTCGATGTGACGGGCGATGTGTTCCCCGCCTACGCCGTGGCCACCAACACGCCAGCCGGCCTGATGGCCTGGTCGCTGCCGATGAACTCGGCCGGCGGCCTGGGTCTGACCAACCGGATCTCCGGCATGGCCGTCAACAACAGCGTCAAGTACTACTCGCCCAAGTGGGCCGGTTTCTCGTTCGGTGGCACCTATTCGCTGGGCGAGGTCTCCGGCAAGCCGACCGCCTACCAGAGCGCCTACAGCCTGGTCGCCAGCTATGCCATCGGCGCCTTCTCGACCTCGGCCGCCACCTACTTCAAGCACGACGCCAGCACCACCGAAGGCAATCTGAAGGAATACGCGCTGGGCGCGGCCTACCAGATGGAGAAGATGCGTTTGTTCGGCATGGTCTCCCAAGTGGGCTACAGCAGCGGCGCCAAGGACCGCGTGACCACCGGTGAAATCGGCCTGACCTACAAGGTGCTGCCGACGGTGGTGCTGGGTGCTGGCCTGCAAGCGCAAAAGCGCCGTGACCTGGCCAGCGCCGACCAGATCACGCTGACCGCCGACTATCTGTTCTCCAAGCGCACCGATGCCTACGTGGTGCTGTCCAACGGCCGCGACCGTGAATACGGTGCGCAGATCGAAGGCGCGCTGGGCGGCAAGTCCTCGTCCACCGCCCAGACGGGCCTGGCCGTCGGCATGCGCCACAAGTTCTGAGTGACGTTCCGGCCCGGAGGGCCGGGATCCATCCCGCGCCGCCTGGGTCGACAGACCGGTTCAGGCGGCGTCCGTGCTGGGTGCGGCGCTGCCGTTGTGGCGCCCGCCCGCGGCCAGCTCGGCGTGGCGGGGCGACAGGTTGTCCAGGATCAGGTGCAGCGCTTCGTTGAGCTTGCGGATCTGGGACGGGGTCAGGCCCTCGAAGGCCCGGCCAAAGATGTGCTGGATGGCCAGCTTGCTGCGTGCGATCGCGTCGCGCCCGGCGTCGGTCAGGGTGACGATGGTGACCCGCGCATCCAGCGGCGAGGTGTGGGTCTCGACCAGCCCCTCACCCTTCATGCGGTAGACGATCTTGGTGACCGTGGAGAGCTTGGCGATCGCGTGCAACGAGATCTCCGACATGCTGCTGCTGCCGTTCTCGTTGAGGATGTAGAGCGTGCGCCAGGTGGGAATGTCCAGGCCCACCGTCTTCAAGGCCCGCTCCATGTCCATCTGGTAGACACCGTAGACCCGGGCCAGCCAGTAGAACGGGAACTCTTCCTTGACGAAGTCGGGACTGGCGGGGTTGTAGAGGCTCACGATGCGATGGGATGGGACCGCGCAAGAGAATCTGGCATCTTAGCGCCAGACCCCCAACACCCGCGACCGAGAGGGACAAACCCCTCCCCCGCAGAGCGGACACCCCACCCCATCTGGGCCTCAGGCCCCCACCGGGTCGCGCGCCGGGATGCCATTGCGGCCCGGGAACTCCGGCGCCAGGGTGCGCGCATTGGGCATCTTCAGCCACAGGCGCAGCAGCTTGCGGCGCTGGGCCAGGTCTTCGTGGTCCTCGAAGTGCGTGCGCGAGTGCATCACCACGTAGTTGTTGCAGAACTGCATGTCGCCCGGCTCCATCATCATGTCCAGGCGGAACTCCTGGTCATGGATCAGGGTGTCGAACAGGTTGAGGGCCTCGACCTCCACGCGCGAG
>JAYSCA010000042.1:0-11029 GCA_041915165.1 Ideonella sp. | reverse complement strand
TGGCGCCCTACGACGTCACCGTGATGGCGGTGGGCAACACCGGCGCCCAGATGGCCGGCTGGTACCGCAAGGAGATCAAGAGCGTGGCCGACCTCAGGGGCCTCAAGTTCCGCATTGGCGGCCTGGGCGGCATGGTGCTGGCCAAGCTGGGTGTGGTGCCGCAGCAGCTGGCGGCGGGCGACCTCTACCCCGCGCTGGAGAAGGGTGTGATCGACGCGGCCGAGTTCGTCGGCCCGCTGGACGACGAGAAGCTGGGCCTGCAGAAGGTGGCCAAGTACTATTACTACCCGGGCTGGTGGGAAGGCTCGGCCACGCTGGGCCTGTTCGTCAACCGCAAGGCGCTCAACGCGCTGCCGGCCTTCTACCAACTGGCGCTGCGCACCGCTGCGGCCGAGGCCAACCAGTGGCTGACGATGAAGTACGACAACGAGAACCCGGCTGCCCTACGCCGCCTGGTGGCAGGGGGCGCCCAGCTGCGCGCCTTCCCCAAGGAGGTCACCCGGGCGGCCTTTGGCGCGGCCAACACGCTCTATGCCGAGATGGCGAGCAAGAGCCCTGCCTTCAAGAAGATCTACGCCCACTGGGCCAAGTTCAGGGACGAGCAGGTGATGTGGCAGCAGCTGTGCGATCTGCCGTTTGACAACCTGATGAGTGGGCTGCTGCGGGGCAAGGGCTGACCCTGCCTCCCTGGAACAGTCCGAGGCTCGGTTGGATGGGAAGGGGCCCCGGCCCGAGGGCCATGTGCTGCGCCAGCCACCATGCCGCAGCGCATCGGCCAGGGCCTGCGCGCCGATGGCTGCGGTGAGCGGCTGGCACAGCGGATCCGCCAGGGTGACCGTCAGAACAGTCCATTGATCAAGCAATCCGGGCGGGGCGGCGCACTTCAGATTTGAACTCCCTCCCCAATCCAATCACTGCACCGCCTGAATCCCCAACGCATTGAGCGTCGGCGTGCTCATCAATCCGTCCTGCGGCAGCCCCTTGACCATCTGAAACTGCTTCAACGCGGTGATGGTGGCGGGGCTGCGTATGCCGTCGATGGGCCCTTCGTAAAGCCCCAGCATGTGCAGCTTGATCTGCACCCGGGTGATCTGCAGCTTCAGCGCCTCGCCCCGAGTCAGCTCCACCGGGGAGTCTGAACCTGGCGTCGCGCGGTGGCGGCCCGTGTCTGCGGCCGAGGCGCCGGCCGCGCCCTCCAGCGGCATGAAGCGGTTGACACGTCCCGGGGCAGGGGATGGCGCTGGCGTGGGCGCCACATAGCTGGGCACAGGTGGCGCGGTGGGGGCGGGCGGTGCCGCATAGCCGCCACCCGAGCCGGAGTAGTGCGACGAATGGCTGGCGTGGCTGGCATGCGAGCTGTGGCTGGAATGCGAGCGGTGCCCGGCAAACCGGTTCTCCGCGGCCAGGTTCAAGGGCCGCAGGGACACGGCGCCCAGCTCCTTGAGCGTGTCTTGCAGCGCCTCGCCAGGGGTGGCGGCTTGCGTGGTTTTGCTGGCCAGCAGCGGCACCCCGGCCAGGAACAGGGCCAGGCTCCGGACGAACTTGTTCATGTTGCTTGCTCCTCCCAAGTCGCTTGTTCTTCTTGTGTGATGGCCCGCACGGGGGCAGGCGCCCAGCCGCGCGTGTGCCAGGCAAACAGGCCTGCGCAGTCGCCGCGCACGGCGCAGCCGTCGCAGGCCGGCGCATAGGTTTGCTTCCAGTCCGAGATGCTGCGCCGGGCCTGCGGCCACAAGGCGGGGTCGATGGCGCACAGCGGGGTGTTCATCAGGACGAAGGGGATGCGGTGGCGGCGCAGCGCCTGGGTGGCGGCCTGCAGCGTGGGGCGCCAGTGCTGCAGGTCCACCTCGCACAGTTCGCGGTTGGCCAGTGCATAGCCGGTGGGCTCGCAGGCCATCAGCGCCACCTCCTGCACAGAGGGCAGGTTGCGGCCGATGAACTCGCACAGCGTGGGCAGCTGTTCTAGCACCGGCTGGATGAGCACGATGCGCAGCTGAATGGCCTGGCCGTGTTCCTGCAGCGTCAGCAGCCCGGCCAGGGTTTGCTCATAGGCCCCGGGGGCTTGCACCACATGGTCATGCACAAAATCGGCCGCGCCGTACAGGGGCACCAGCCAGCGCACGGGCGTTGGCAGGCCCTGCAGCAGGCCGTGGGCCAGCGCCGGGTCCGCCAGCAGGCGGGCGTTGGTCAGCAGGTCCACGGTGGTGTGGGGCAGCTGCTGGTGGATGAGGTTCAGCAGCTGGCGCAGCTGCGGGTCCAGCAGCAGGGGTTCACCGCCGGTGATGCCCAGGTTGGCGGGCGCCCGGCGGATGTGTCGCACGGCGTCGATGGCTTCCTGCACCAGCCAGCCGTCGTCGTGCGCGGTCGGCGGTTGCGAGCACATCAGGCAGCGGCTGTTGCAGCGGTTGGTCAGGAAGAGGGCGTGGTGTTCGTCCGATTCGCGCAGCAGCACGGTGAGCTTGGCGCCTCCGGCCGTGGGCACCACCACGTCGCCTGCCTGCAGGTCATCGGACTGGATGGGCCAGGCGTTGCCCAGTTGGGCGGTGGTGGCCTGCAGGCGCTGCACATCCGTGCCCGTACTGGGCAGGACGAGGAAGCGCAGGTCGGGCCGCCATTCGTCGGCCAGGGCCTGTGTGTCCACCACGCGGAAGACCTGGCGGCCCAGGCCCTGTGGCCCGGCGGTGAGCTGGGCTTGCCTCATGCGGTCACCTTGGCAGCAGGCTCAGCGGCCTCACCGGCATCACCCGCCATGGCGGCTTCAGGTGGTTGGGCCCATTGGTGGAAGAGGTCCAGCAGCCAGCCGTCCTCGCGCCGGGCGCGGAAGATTTCTGCGGTGAAGTGATCGAAGAACCACAGGTGGCGTTGGCAGTGCTCCGTTTGCGCCGCGGGGTGAGTGAGCGTGCCGTGCTGGGCCAGCGCATCCACCGAGTTGGGCGCGCAGAACAACTGGTAGGGGCAGGCACTGCAGTCCCGGGCATGCCCTTCTTCGCTGGCACGGGCCAGTGCCTGTTGGGCGGGGGCCTGGCGCAGCGCGGCCAGAGGCGTGCCAATGGGTTCCAGGCGCAAGGAGCGCTCACCCGTCTCGGCCAGCATGCGGGCTTCGTCGCTGGGGTAGATGTGGCCGTCGTAGTTGTGGACGACCACGGCACGGCCGGCGGCGGTGGGGCTTTGCAGATCGACATAGCCGCTGTCGAAGGTGCACAGCAGCTTGTTGAGGATGATGGCGGCGTGGACCTCGCGCAAGGCCACGCCCTGTCGGTTCCAGTGCAGCACGCGGGCCAGCGCGCGCTGGTAGAAGGGCTTGAAGTCGTCGAGGGCGTAGCCCAGGTGGGCCTGGTTGCGCTTGGCAAAGCCGTAGGCGCTCAGTGGCCGCAGGAAGATGTCTTGCAGGCCCAGCTGGACGTAGGTGTCGACGATGGCCTCGGGTTGCGACAGCGACAGCCGCGTGGTGGTCATCAGGGCCGACACCTTGTCGTGGCCCAGGGTGCGTCGGGCCGTTGCCATGCCTTCCACCGTGCGCTCGTAGGCGTTCCTGCCGGGGATGGGGCGGTTGGCGTTGTGCAGGGCGGGCGGGCCGTCCACGCTGGTGGACAGGTGCACGTCATGGGCCTGGAAGAAGTCGCACATCGCGTCGTCCAGTTGGTGCAGGGTGCTGGCGACGACGAAGCGGATCTGGCGGCCCTCGCTGCGGTTGCGCGCGGCAATGCGCGCGATCGAGCGCTGCACCAGATCAAAGCGGATCAAGGGGTCTCCACCTTGGTACTCGACGGTCAGTGTGGAGCTGTCGCTTTCGAAAACGGCGTCGCTGGCGGCGTCGATCTGGGCGGGCGAGAGGCTGTGGCCCGTGTCGTCCAACGCGCGGCTCACCTGGCAATAGCGGCAGGAGTGCGCGCATTGCAGGGTGGGCACGATGAGGTGCAGCGAAGGCCCATGGCGGGTCAGTTCGCGCTTGGCCTGGATGCGCGAGCGCAGCAGGCGGTCCGTGCCAGGCGTGGGGCCGTGGCGGCCCAGGAAGAAGCGGGCGGCCAGTTCGGCCTGCCGGGCCAGGGGGAGTGCATCAGGCTGGTGCTGCAGCAGCTGCAGTTCACCGTCGCTCAGCAGCTCGATGTCACCCGACGCACTGACCGCCAACCAGCCTTGCCCGGTCAGAGGGCGAACCTGAAATGGACGCGCGACAGGGAGGTAGGACATCCGGAGCCTGCGAACGTGCTGACCCTGTCATGCACGCCAATACGTTACAGAATGGAAACATTCTGCGAGTTTGACTGTGTTTGGCGAAGGGTGAATTTTCACGCTGACGCGGGCGTGAGGCCGCGCTCAGTTGTCTACCGGAGGATTTGCGCGAAGGCATATTGGCAGGTGGCCTGAATCTGTTCGGGGGACAGTCTCCGATCCGCCGGAATACGGGCGGCCTCGCGAATCATGTCGTTGACCTTGGCAAAGCTTTGTGCGCTGATGGCTCGAACCTGCTCGGCTCCCGCACCAAGCTGCGGTGCAATGCGCTGGTGCCACTGCGCATTGAAGTCCCCGAGCAATGCCCCGAAGAGTTCGATCGTGTCGTAGATGTACAGCACGTCCTGGGCGCGCTTGTGGGCGGGCTTCTGTGCTTGGATGAGGAACTTCTGCACCATGAAGCAGAGCGGGTTCACCACCTGCACGTCCATGGGATGCGGCAAGGGAATGCCTTCGGCGGCGCCCAGGCGAATCACCCAGGGGTCGACCAGAAGAATGTCCAGATGGCGGATTTTCTGGGCCGAGATGCCCGCCTTGGACAAGGTCGCGTCTGGGGCGCCGCCTCTCTTGTAGCCGCTGCCCGCCAAGGGCGTCAGGAATTCGGCATAGAAGCCCTGGGTGGTGTCCCCCAGCGTGTAGTGCGCCACCGGAGGTTTGAACTCTCCGTGCAACTCTTCGCGGAATCCGCGTGCCGTCAGGGCCTGCTTGATATCCCCCTCGATGGGTTCCTGATGGGCGAAGGCCAGGTCGGTGTCGCGGGTGAACACGGGCTGGTATGCCAGCCGATTGGCCCGCGGGTCCATTCGGTGAAGACGGTGCCCCCAGCCGCCGATGAAAACAAGCTGCTGGCGCCACGGCGCCAGTGCCTGAACCAGCTTTGCAAAGGCTTCTAGGTCGTTCATCGGATCAGCTGTTGCACAGCGGTGAGAGGAACTTCTTGAAGATCAGGTCGGCCTGCTCTGCGCCTCGTGCGGGGTGATGCAGGACATCCAGCCACGTCTGAATGATGTCCGTCACCAAGTGTCCACCCTGGCGGATGGCCCCTCTGAAGGTTGATCGGGAAAAGGGTGCTTGACGCAGGATCAAGTCGGGCTGCTCATTCGGATGGGCCATCAGGCCGGCCCAGTCCGACATACCAACCAGGGGGAGCTTGTCGACATAGACATACGGCGGCACACCGCTGACGTGCCCAACGCCCAATTCGTCTGCCGCTGCAAACAGTGCCAGGCATGCGTCGTCGGGGTGCCTGCTCAACAGATCGCCAATTTGTTGGGGCACTGGCGCCCTGAGGAGGAAGCGGCACGGAACGTCCACGGATGAGCGCATCGTCGCGGCGCTCCAGCGACGCAAGAGCTCTTCGCGGCGAACAAGATCCAGGTAGGGTGATGACTCGCTCAGATACCCTTCGCTTCGCAGTTGTTGCAGAAACCTGGATGCGCTCATGGTGGACACCTGAGCCGCTTCGGCCAGTTCGGCGCCAGTCCGGAACTTCTTTCTCGGGGCGTTGAGAAGGCCTTCGGGCAGTTCCCGCGCCAGCAGGAGTTTCAGCATCCATTGGTTCAGGTCCGAGAACAGGTTGACGGCGGGTGCCACCTGCCGCGAGGTGGGGCGGACGAAGTCGTCATGCGCGCCGTTCAGCGCTTGGAAGGCCTCGCCCTTGAAGTACTGCCACCCGTTTCCAGAGACGATACCGACCGAAACGCCCTTGGCATACCTGTCTGCAAATGAATCGACGTGCTTGATCAGGGATGGCGATCCTTCAGGCACATAGACGACCGCGAGTGGTTCGCTGCGGGGTTGCTCCTTGGCGGCGGTTTGTGCCTGAAGAATCGCCATTGACAGCATGGGCAGCACACGGTCGGGGCGGCTTTCAGAGAGGGCCTTGATCTCGGCAACGAAGCGCTTCTTTCCGTGCCTGAGGACCCAATCCCCCTGGTTGCTGGAGCCTGATGGCACTTCAACAGCCCAATGGACGGACCGAAAGAGATCGGCCACGTACTGCGTGGCGGACGTGGCGGTGCTGTGGCGTGACGGAGCGGCGGGCATCGGCGTGTTCGATATAACGTGGCCATTTTATATCACTTGGCCATGTTAGCAACCGTGGCCGTGTTAGATTGGCGCCCGAGGGACGTGTGGGCTCAAACCGCCGCGCAGGCCCCCGTCCCCTGGGGCCAGGGCGTCAACACTTCATACCCTGAAGGCGTGACCGCCACCATGTGCTCGAACTGGGCGGACAGGGATCTGTCCTGGGTCACCACGGTCCACCCATCGGGCAGCTGCCGGGTTTCGCGCCGGCCGGCGTTGAGCATCGGCTCGATGGTGAAGACCATGCCGGGCACCAGCCGCAGGCCTTCGCCCCGCCGCCCGTAGTGCAGCACCTGCAGGTCCTCGTGGTAAATCTGCCCGATGCCGTGGCCGCAGTATTCGCGCACGACGCTGAAGTGTTCCCGGTGCGCGACGGACTGGATGGCATGACCCACATCACCCAGCGTGGCCCCGGGCTTCACCGCCCGGATGCCGGCCAGCAGGGCTTCGTAGGTGGTGTCCACCAGGCGCCGGGCCAGGATGCTGGGCGTGCCCACGCAGAACATGCGGCTGGTGTCGCCAAACCAGCCATCCTTGAGGACGGCGACGTCGATGTTGACGATGTCGCCCTTCTTCAAAATCTTCTCGGGCGAGGGGATGCCGTGGCAGACCACCTGGTTCACCGAGGTGAGGATGGTCTTCGGGTAGCCGTGGTACCCCAGGTTGGCCGGAATGGCGCCCTGCACATTCACGATGTGGTCGTGGCAGATGCGGTCCAGGGCCTCGGTGCTGACGCCGGGCACGACGTGGGGCTCGATGATGCTGAGCACCTCCGCGGCAAGCTGGCCGGCCCGCCGCGCCATCGCCACCTCGTCCGCAGACTTGATCACCACCTGGCGTGCCATCAGTGTTTTCCGGTGGCGGACGCCTTGGGTTTCTCAAGCTGACCTGTGGTGGCCAAGGCGATGTCCAGCCCCCCGGCCAGCTCAGCACGGATCAGCAACTGGCAGATCTCGCGGTAGTCCAGGTCCGGGTGCATCTCGGTCAACATGCCCACGCGCATCCAGTGCTCTGCCTGCGCGTTGATGGAGCGGCTCAGGGCGTTCCCCGCCACGCGCAGGTTCTCGTGCATCTGCTCGGAAATCTTGACGATGCCCATGGGTGCCTTATCTACAAAACGTATACGAAGTGTATGCGTTTTATCGTGTCCAGCACAAGGCCACCGCTGCGGTCAGTCCGACCCTGGAGCCTCCGGCTCCACGCCGCCAAGGCGCTTCAATTCGGCGTATTCGCTGTGACTGAGCGACTGAGCTCGGTCATGGCTTCGTGCGCTGAGCGTGCGTCACCTGTCGATGGATGTTCTCCCCCACCACCGTCAGACGAAGGCTGCCTGCGTGCCATTCGAGCCAATCCAAGGCCACATAGTCTTCGATGTACCCGGCCTCGATTTCGCTGGCACGGCGAAGGCGCAGCAGGTCGACACAGGCGGGAAGCGCGTCCCGAAGGGACTCGCGGCGCAGGGTCAGGGTGGAGTCAGAGGACATGGTCGGGCCCTTGGGGTGGGGATGGAGCGAACGACATGCCATTGGCTCCGTGGGAAGGACCGCGCGCAGGGCGCCCCCACGATGGGGCCTGCAGGTAGGCAGCTCCGAACACCGGACCTGCCGCTGCATCCTACTCTGCATGGGCGTCAGGCGTTCGTCTTCTTCGTCCGGGCCGGCGTGGGCAAGTCAATGGCCACCGGTGGCAGCCCCGTTTCGTGGCGGGCCCACATCTGCGCATAGAGCGCTTCAAGGGAGGCCGTGTAGGCCACGACGTCGAACAGGTGCGCGGCGTGACGTTGCGTCTCGAACTCGCGGCGCAGCGTCTGAAGCCGGCGTGGGTCCAGGGCCAGGGCGCGCGCCAACGCCACATAGTCCCCGGTCGAGTAGGTGATCAGCGCTGACAAGCCTGCGGCCTGCAGCAGGCCCCCGGCCACCCGGGATGCAAAGGTGTCGCCGGTCAGGGTCACCAGCGGCACACCGGCCGAAAGCGCGTCGCTGGCGGTGGTGTGGGCGTTGTAGGGCCAGGTGTCGAGCATCAGGTCCATCAGCGGCAGGCGGGCCAGGTGCTCGGCCTGTGACAGATCGGGCGCGAAGATCAGGCGATGGGGTGACACGCCGCGCGCCAGGGCCTCGTTGCGGAGGTTGCCGCTGGCCTGCGGATCGTCGAGCAGCCACAGGACACTGTCCGGCACGGAACGCAGCAGCTCGCACCAGGCATCGAAGACCGCCGGTGTCAGCTTCCAGGCCTGGTTGAAGCAGGCGAAGACGAAGCCTCGCGCTGGCAGGCCCGCGGCGTGGCGGGTGGGCACCGGTTGCCGCAAGTGACTCACCCGGCCCCGGGGCTGGTAGCTGTGGGGCATGCAGGCCAGTGCCTCCTGGTAGTCGCCGGCGGCCGTGAGGGGCGTGACGAAGCGGTCGCTGATCAGGTAGTCGACGAAGTCCTGGCCCAGGGTGCCCGGATAGCCCAGGAAGCTCACCTGGATCGGCGCGGGGCGATGGGCAAGCAGCAGGGTGCGGCTGCCCCGGGTGTAGCCCTTGAGGTCCACCAGGATGTCGAGACTGTCGTCCCGCATCTGCTGTGCGGCCCGGGTGTCGTCCCAGGTGTGGATGTCCCGGAACACATCGAACACCGCCATCAAGCGCTGGCGCATGCCCTTGCCGTCATCTTCCGCGTGGCTGTAGGCGTAGAGCTCGACGCGGTCGCGGTCATGGGCTTCCAGCATCTCCACCATCAGCATCGCGGTGGCGTGCTGCTGGAAGTCGCCGGACAGGTACCCCACCCGCAGACGGGCCTTGCCCGGGGGGGCCTGGGGGGTGCCAGGGGCGCACTGGACCGCCGGCGGTGCCTCGGGGCCCGTGCGCAACGCAGACAGTCGCGCCGAGAGCCAACGGCTGGCACAGACACGTTGTGCACCGGCATCGATGCCAGGCATGCCCAGCAACAGGAAGGGTGGCCAGGCCGCCGCCGCCGGATCGGCCATGTCGGCGCGCACGCGGTCGGGCCAGGTGTGGAAGTCGGACCACTCGCACCAGGCCCGGGCGCGGGCGTAATGTCGGATGTGTTGGGAGACCGACGAGACGGCAGCGGGTGGGGTGTCCATGGGAGGCTTAAGCAAGACTCAAGCCGGCCCGGCCTGAGGCGCATCGTATGCTGGCGGGCCTGCCCACTGCTCTGAAGCCCGCGCCGTGTTCACCCTCGCCAAGCTGACCGCCCAGGACGTCCCGGCCTATCGCGCCTTGCTGCTGGAGGCCTATGCCCAGCCGGGCGATGCCTTCACCTCCACCGCCGAGGAGCGTGCGGCCCTGCCGCTGTCCTGGTGGGTGCAGCGTGCGGCGGCTCCCGATGGGTCGGGGCTGGCGCTGGGGGCGTTTGTAGACAACGTTCTGGTGGGCAGCGTGACGCTGGAGTGCTCGTCGCGCGTCAAGACTCGCCACAAGGTCCACCTGGTGGGCCTGTACGTGCAGCCCGCGCACCAGCACCGGGGCCTGGGCCGGGCCCTGCTGCAGGCGGCCCTGGCCGAAGCCGCGGCCCAGCCCGGGGTGCGCTGGGTGACGCTGACCGTGACCGAGGGCAACACCTCGGCCCAGCGTCTGTATGAGAGCCTGGGCTTCCGGGTCTGGGGGTTGGAACCCGAGGCCATCTGCACGCCCACGGGGTACCGCGGCAAGGTGCAGATGGGCTGCCCGCTGGACCTGCCACCGCCCGCGCCGCGGCCGCCACAGCCGCCCGTCACGCTGCGCGAGGCCACCCCGGCCGACGCCGAAGCGCTGTCGGCCCTGGCGGCCCGCTGCTTCCACGACACCTATGCGGCCGACAACCAGCCCGAGGATCTGTGGGCCTACATCACCCATCACTTTCACCCGGCGCAGCAGCAGGCCGAGCTGACCGACCCGGCCCTGCGGACCTGGGTGGCGGTGGAGGGCGCCCGCCTGGTCGGCTTCGCCCAGTTGGCCCAGGGGGGTGAGCTGCCGGCCTCGGTGACGCAGCCGGCGCCGGTGGCCTTGCGGCGCTTCTATGTCGTGCGCGACCAGCAGGGCCGCGGGCTGGCGGCGCGGCTGATGGCCCGCATCCGCGCGGTGGCCGCGCAGGATGGCGCGCAGCACCTGTGGCTGAGCGTGTGGGAACGCAACCAGCGGGCGCTGGCCTTCTACCGCAAGTGCGGCTTCGAGACGGTGGGCCACACCACCTTTGACGTGGGGGCCGACCGTCAGCGCGACTGGGTGATGGTGGGCGCCGCTACGGCCTGACCGGCATGGCGGGCTGGGCCGGGGGGCGGCCCTGCATCAGCAGCGCGGCCAGCACGGCGGCCAGCACCACGGTCCCCAGCAGGAAGAAGCCCTGGCCGTAGGCCGTGAAGATGCCTTCGGCCAGCCCGTGGTAGGCGCCTTCGCGCCATTCCACGAACACCGCCGTCATGGCGATGCCGAACACCCCGCCCAGCTGCCGCGCGTAAGTGACGATCACCGAAGACTGCGCCAACTGGTGCGGCGCCAGGTGGCGCAGCGTGGCCAGGTTCAGCGCCGGCAGGATCATGCCCAGGCCGATGCGGCCGACGATGGTGGCGGCCAGCAGTTCGGCATAGCCGATGTGCTGGCCCAGCACGTAGAACGCGAAGAACGAACCGCCGAACAGCAGCAGGCCGGCGATGGTGACCAACTTGGGCGGGAACTGGTCGGCCATGCGGCCGGCCAGCGGGGTGGACAGCACCAGCGCGATGCCGCCGGGGATC
>JAYSCA010000041.1:0-11060 GCA_041915165.1 Ideonella sp. | reverse complement strand
CCACCTGCCAGCCACCGCCGCCACCGCTGAACCCCCGCCGCCCCAGTACGGCATCAAAGAAGACGCGCCCCGTCTCGGCTCCCACATCCGCAGGGAGCAGATGTCTGGCTCGCCAGTGGCCGTGAACCGGCCCTATGCCCAGCTGTCCGAGGAAGACAAGGCCAACCTCCACAGCTGGTGGGAAAACATTCCGCCTGGCGATGAGCCCCCCTTCCCCGAAGCGGGATTGCAGGCCATCTATGACCCGATGCGCAAGGCGCAGGACAAGCTGGGGGAGATGGGCCGTCTTTTCGCTTCTGCCACGGTGGATGAAGAGGGGCGGGTCGTCAGTGTCAGCGTGTTCGCGTCTCCCAGCGAAAAGATCACGCAGGTCATCGGCCAAGTCTTGATGCTGACCCCGTTCAAGCCCGCGATATGTGGCGGTCGGCCCTGCCAGATGGACTTCCCGATCCGATTGAACTTCAAGGTGTCACAGCTCTGAGTCGCACGGCACGCCCTCAGCCCGCCCCGGCTCAACACCCCGCGTAGTCGATGAAGCCCTTGCTGATGCTGCCCACCTTGCGGCGCAGGCGGTAGACGCCGCCGCCCTCGCGACCCTGGGAGGCATCGGTGTTGCCTTCGATGGTGTGCAGGTACCCGCCCTCGACCCGCTCGACAAAGCCGGTGTGGCCCAGGCCCCCGCCGAAATCCATGATGAACACCATGCCGGGGCGGATCAGGCCGGGGTCGGCCACCGCGTCACGGGCCAGCAGCCGCCGTGCGCCCCGCCGGGTCGCGTTGTTCCAATGGGCCAGGCAGCCCGCGGTCTGGAACATCGGGTTGGGTCGGCCGGCGTGTTGCGCGGCCTCGTCGAAACACCAGTAGGTGAAGGCACAGCACCAGGCCAGGCCCAGCGGTGCCCCGGCGCGCCTCAGGTATTGGTCCACCTCGGGCCCGCGGTTGCTGTTGCGCGGCTGCTCGCGCACCCCGGCGTCGGCGGCGGCACCGGCCTGGGCCAGCACCGCGCCCAGGAAGGGGTCGATCACCGCTTCCACCACCGGCACCTGGGTCTCGCCGAACAAGGCCGCCCAGGTGATGGAGCCCACCTCGCCATCGGTCTTGAGCGGCTGGCCCTGCGCGTCCACATGGCGGGCCTGGAACAGCTGCACCGCCTGCTTCATGCGCGGGCCGAAGCTGGGGTTGTCGGGGTCCAGGGTCAGGACCTCGCCGCCCCGCAGGGCCAGGGCCTTGTTGAGCGCGGTCTTCAGGGCCTTGACGACGCGGGCGTCGGATTCGCCCATCTTGATCACACGACCGGGATAGTGCATGGCGTCTCCTCCTGTGGGTGGCCCCGGGGTTCCGGGGCCCCTGATGCTAGCCAGCCGCCGCGGCACAGCCCATCCGCCGCTGTGGGGACAGCCCCTGGGATAGGATGCCGCAGCCCCCTGGAGACCCCATGCATTCCCTTGTCCAGTCGCTGCTGGAGACCGATCTCTACAAGCTCACGATGCAGCAGGCCATGCTGCACCAGATGCCGGCCAACACGGCCCGCTATGTGTTCGCCTGCCGCAGCCTGCCGGCCTTTCCGCTGGCGGAGCTGGCCGACGACGTCAACGAGCAACTGGACGCGCTGTGCACGCTGCGCTTTCAGAAGGAAGAGCTGGCCTACGTGCGCTCGCTGCGCTTCATGAAGCCGGACTACATCGAGTTCCTGCGCCTGTTCCAGCTCAACCGCGAGTTCATCCAGGTGCGCACCGAGGGCGATCGGCTGTTGATCGAGGCCGAGGGCCCGCAGCTGCATGTGATGCCCTTCGAGCTCTATGTGCTGCCCATCGTGCAGGCGCTCTACCAGCAGCGGCTGCAGACACCGGACACCGTGCCGCAGATGCGCCGCCGGCTGCACGCGATGATCGACCACGCGCTGGCCCGGCTGGCCGTGATGGAAAGCTCCCCCCAGCCGCCGCGGCATCCGTTTGCGCTGTTCGATTTCGGCCTGCGCCGGCGCTTCAGCGCCGAATGGCAGCTGGAGGTGCTGGAGACCCTGCGCGAGCGCATGCCCGAGCACTTCGGCGGCACCTCCAACCTGCACCTGGCGCGCCTGCTGGACCTCACCCCCATCGGCACGATGGCCCACGAGTGGCTGCAGACCTTCCAGGCCATGCCGGGCGTGCAGCTGCGCCAGTCGCTCATCGCGGCCCTGGATGGTTGGGTGCGCGAGTACCGCGGCGACCTGGGCATCGCGCTGACCGATGTGGTCACCACCCCGGCCTTCCTGCAGGATTTCGACCTGTTCTTCGCCAAGCTGTTCGACGGCCTGCGCCACGACAGCGGCGACCCGCTGGTCTGGGCCGAACAGGTGGATGCGCATTACCGCCAGCTGGGCATTGACCCGCGCAGCAAGCGCAAGGTGTTCTCGGACGGCCTGCGGCTGGACACCACGGCCCTGGACATCTACGAGGCCCTGTGCTGGCGGGACGACCACCTGGTGGGCTTCGGCATCGGCACCACGCTGACCAACGACAGCCCGAACGGTGCGCTCAACATCGTGATGAAGCTGCTGGAGTGCAATGGCATGCCCACCGCCAAGCTCTCCGATGCCGAAGGCAAGACGGTGTGCGAGGACGCCCGCTTCCTGCGCTACCTGCGCCACACCTTCGACGTCGAGCCCCGCGAACCAGCGGTTTGAGGAGCCGGCGGGCGGTGCCGCCGGCCCGTCCGATCAAAAGGTTTCCCAGTCGTCGCTGCCGCCGGCCGGGGCCAGCTCACGCTCCTTCGGTGCCGGCGCAGCCACCGGCTGGGCCGCAGCCGGCCGCACCGTGGCCTTGGGCAGCACGGCCCTCGGCTGGGCAGGGGTCGCGCGAGGCGCCGCCTGCACCGTCTTGACCGGTGCCGCTGCGGCCGCGGCCTGGCCCATGCCCGGAGCCAGGCGGAACACCGCCACCGCGTCCACCAGATCGCGGGCCTGGTTCTTCAGGCTGTCGGCCGCCGCCGCGCTTTCCTCCACCAGGGCTGCGTTCTGCTGCGTGACCTGGTCCATCTGGCCCACGGCGTCACCCACCTGCTGGATGCCGCTGCTCTGCTCGGCCGTGGCCGAGCTGATCTCACCGACGATGTCGCTGACCCGTCGGATGGAGCCGACAATCTCTTCCATGGTCTGCCCCGCCTGGCCGACCAGGCTGGAGCCCTGCTCCACCTGCTCGACATTGCGGGTGATCAGGGTCTTGATCTCCCGAGCGGCCTCCGCACTGCGCTGTGCCAAGGAGCGGACCTCGCCAGCCACCACGGCAAAGCCACGGCCCTGCTCGCCGGCCCGGGCGGCTTCAACGGCCGCATTCAGGGCCAGGATGTTGGTCTGGAAGGCAATGCCGTCGATCACCCCGATGATGTCGCCGATCTTGCGGCTGCTGTCGCTGATCCCCTGCATGGTGGCGACCACCTGGCTCACCACCTCGCCGCCCTGGGCCGCAATGGTCGACGCGCCCTGCGCCAGCTGATTGGCCTGTTGGGCGTTGTCCGCGTTGTGACGCACGGTGGAGCCGAGCTCCTCCATGGTGGCGGCCGTCTCCTCCAGGGCACTGGCCTGCTCCTCGGTGCGGCTGGACAGCTCCAGGTTGCCCTGGGCGATCTGCGCGCTGGCCGTGGCAATGCTCTCGGCGTTCTGGCGCACGGTGCCCACCACCTGGGCCAGTTCCCCTTGCATGCGGGCCAGGGCCTGCAGCAGCTGCGCCATCTCATCGCGCCCCTCGGCGCGGATGGTCGTGCTCAGGTCCCCATGGGCCACGGTGTTGGCCAGGCTCACTGCATGCTGGAGGGGATGGGTGATCGAGCGGGTGATCACCCAGGCCGCCGCGATGCCCAGCCCCAGGGCCAACAGGGTCAGCGTGCCAACGATCAGACGGGCGCTTTCCTTGGTAGCGGCTGCGACTTGGGCCTGTTGATCGGCCAGCTTGACGTTGTAGGTCCACCAGGCCGTGACCGCCTCCTGGGCGGCGTTGTAGGCGGGCAGGCCGGCCTTCAGCATGTTCCGGGCCTCCACCAACTTGGTTGGATCGCTGAGGGTCTGCCGTGACACCTGGCGGATGGATTCCCAGGAGCGGCTGTAGGCTTGAATGGCTTCATGCGCGCCCCCCAGCAGGCGCTTGTCCTCGTCGTCGGCGACCAGCTCCTTGCTGTAGTGGTCGAAGGCCTTCTCAAGCTTGTTCTGGGACTCGGCGATCCGGGTCTCGTAGCCCGTCATGTCTGCGTCGGTGTCGGCCAGGATGTGGGCGTAGGAGATGCGGCGCAGGTCGCCCAGCAGCAGTGAGATCTCGTGCTGCCCCTGGTAGGACGGCACCAGGTTGTCGGCATAGAACTGGGCATTGGCGGCCAGACGGCTCATCTGGAAAACGCTGACACCGGCCACCAGGGCCAGCAGGGCCAGCAAGGTGCCAAAGGCCAGGCCCAGGCGCTGGCCAATCTTGAGCTGATTGAACATCGTGACTTCCCCGTCGAATGGGGTCCCTGAAAAAGCGGACAACAACCGAAGAAGCCCATCGATACCGGCAGGTGGACGAGCGAATCACTCCGGAACCGCGCCAGTGTCAGGGAGTTGCCCGCCAGGCAAAGGACCGAAAAGTCAGGGAAATTCCCCCCCACGGGCACAAGCGGACGCCACGGTCGTCAGGTCACCTTCCACCGCGTGGCCAGGCGCTGAACGCAAACAGCCACAGGGCCACCACGTTGACCACCGGGACCAACACCAGCAGGGCCAGTGGCCCTGGGTAGCCTGCCTTCTCGACAATCTTCCAAGCTGGAACGACGAGGAGAACGATCCCGATGATCAGGCCCATCAGACCTTGGCCGCCAAACATGCCCATGGTGCGCTCCTCCGGGGATTGAGGTGGAAAGATGCCCAGCTTACCGCGGCCCCTGGTGATGCACGGACCAGCCCGGCAGCCGCAGGTCGCGCCACAGCGCCACCCCCCGCAGCGCGGTGGCCGTGAGGGCGCCCAGCACCAGCGCCCCGTCCCCCGCCAGCCCCGCCGTGGAGGCCCCCACCAGCACCCAGCCGCCGACGAAGGCGCAGATCGCATAGGGCCGGTGGTCGTGCAAGGCCTTGGGGATTTCGTTGCAGACCACGTCCCGCAGCACGCCGCCGAACGCCGCGGTGATCACCCCCATCAGCACGGCCACGATGGGCGGCATGCCCTCGCCCAGCGCCAGCTGGGTGCCGCTCGCGCTGAACAGGCCCAGACCGACCGCATCGGGCCACTGCATGGCTTGCTCGGTCAGGGCCACGTGGCGGGCGCGCAGCAGCAGCATGGCGGCGGCACTCAGGCCGATCAGGATCCACAGCCATTCCGGGTGGGCCACCCAGAAGAAGGGGCGCCGGTCCAGCAGCACATCGCGCAGTGTGCCACCGCCGAAGGCGGCCAGGCCGGTGACGATGCAGACGCCCACCGGGTCCAGGCGCTTGCGCTCGGCTTCCAGCAGGCCGGAGGCCGCAAACGCCAGCGTGGCCGACACCTCGACCAGGGTGTGGAACAGGGACAGCAGTGCGGGCGTGTTCATGGCAGTGGACGAAATGGTGAGGGGAACGCGGCCAGCCTCGTAGGATTGGACTGACAGACACTCAGGGCCAGATGACGGGACAATGGCGTCCCAGGAGATTTCCATGATCCGCGTTGCCATCGTCGACGACCACGCCATTGTCCGCACCGGCCTGCGCCAGTTCCTTTCGGAGGAAGTGGACCTGCGGGTGACTGGCGAGGCGGCCAACGGGCGCGAGGCCCTGGAGCTGGTGCGCCAGGGCGATCTGGATGTGATGCTGATGGACCTGTCCATGCCCGACCAGAGCGGGGTCGATGCCCTGGCCGCCATCAAGGCCCGCGCGCCCGACCTGCCCGTGCTGATCCTCAGCGGCTTTCCCGAGGCGCACTACGCCACGACGCTGTTGCGCCAGGGCGCGGCTGGCTACCTGAACAAGGAATGCGACCCGGAGGAGATCGTCAAGGCGATCCGCACCGTGCACCTGGGGCGGCGCTACATCACCCCGACGGTGGCGGAGCTGCTGGCCGACAGCCTGAACGGCGCCAGTGACCGGCCACCGCACGAGCAGCTTTCGGAGCGCGAATTCCAGGTCTTTCTGCGGCTGGCCAAGGGCGAGACCATCAGCGCGATGGCCGACAGCATGGCGCTGAGCGTCAAGACGGTCAGCACCTACCGCACCCGGGTGATGGAGAAGCTCAAGCTCTCGTCCAACAGCGACCTGACCTACTACGCCCTGAAGAACGGCCTGATCCAGTGAGTCCGCCCCCGGCGGCGGGGGTTCACTGCAGCCGGTCGGCGGGTTGCGCCGGGCCAGACACCGGCAGCCAATCGTCCCAGGCTGCTTCGGCCGCCTGGGACAGCTGCACCGCATGCTCTTCGATCGCGCCGGCGCTGCGGGGCTGCACGCTGGCCAGCCAGACAGCCAGCGCGCAAACGCCCAGGTACACCAGCAGCACGCCCAGCAGGCGACGAGACCAGACACGGCGGTTCTGCTGAGTCATGGCATCTCCTTTCGGGTGAGATGTGGTGAAGACCACCGCCCGGTGCAGGACCGGGGCGACGGCCGCATTCTCAGGTCAGCAATGGCGGCACATCGCACGCAGGGTCATCGGCGGCCAAGCCCTCCTGCTCGCACGAGCGGGCGGGAAAGCTCTCCTCGATGTCCGGATGCAGCACCAGGTCGCGCAATTCCAGCGGACCGGGCTCCTCGACCGTCTCCGGCGCGGGCACCGACAAGCGATGCACCGGGGCAGTGCCTGCCGAGGAACCGCGCCAGCCGAGGGTGCACAAGGCCAGTGCCAGCACGGCCACCTCCACGCCGGCCAAGAGCAAACGGGTGCGGGTCATGGGGGCTCCTTTCAGCGGTTGGGATCGGCGCCCGATGCGCCAATGACCACCACTCTAGAAAGGACGATCGGTGCCGACCATCAGACCGCCGCCCGTGACGCTGTCAGACAGCGCCGACACGGTCTTCTTCAGGCCGCGCGCGCGATGGGGTTGTCCGGGGGCGTGTCCAGGGAGGCATTGGCAGCCTCCTGGTCCGCCTTCGGCGCGTGGGCCGGGGACGCGGGACGCATGTGGGCCGGCAACTGGGCACCGAACACCCACTGTTTCACCTCGTCCAGCCATGCATCCTTGTCGTCGCTCATGATCGCTCACCTTGTCGTGATGTCCACTCCCTGACACCGCCACGGCCTCGTTGCCGAGCGTGGGGTGTCTTTCCATAGACCCTTGCCGATGCCAATGGTTCACTGTGTCCGTTTCCGGACACCGATGGCGGCATCAGACATTCCCTACGCAAGGGCCGGGCCAGCTTGCTGGCCGCCCCGCGACTCATCCCTGAAGCGGAGGATTGCCCTGCGGCTGCTGCGGCAGCCAGGCCCGCAGCGTGGTGCCCTGCCCCGGGCTGGACAGCACCTCCAGCCGGCCATGCTCGGCCTCGACCCTGTAGTGCATGCCCAGCAAGCCATGGTGGCCGCTGCGCGGCCCGCCGGCATCGAAGCCGCAGCCGTTGTCACGCACCTCCACCCGAGCCTCCTCGCCCTGGCTGTCCAGCGTGACCCAGACCTCGCTGGCCTGGGCGTACTTGGCGGTGTTGGTCAAGGCCTCCTGCACCATGCGGAACACGGTCAGCTCGGCGCTGGGTGCCAGGGACACCCGTGTCAGCGAGCTGTGGACCGGCAGGCCGGCCCGCTGGGCAAACTCGTCGCACAACACCTCCAGCGCCGGCAGCAGGCCCAGGTTGCTCAGGGTCGAAGGACGCAGGTCCTCGATGATCCGGCGCTTGAGGGCGATGCCGCTGTTGAGGGTGGTGGTCAGATGCTGCAGACGCTCCAGGGCCTCGGGCGCGCCGACCAGGCGGGGCTTGAGCCGGGCCACGTCGAGCTTGGCCGCCGTCAGCAGCGCCCCCAGCTCGTCGTGCAGCTCCCGCGCCAACCGGGCCCGCTCGTCCTCGCGGGCGGTCTGCAGGTGGCGGGCCAGTTCGGTCAGCTCGGCGGTGCGCCGGGCCACCTCGCGTTCCAGGTGGTTGCGCTCATCCAGCAGGCGCTGGGCCTGGCGCTGGCGCTCCACGCCCAGCGCCCGCTGCTGGCGCAGGTACAGCACCAGCATCAGGGCGGCCATCCCGGTCAGCAGGGCCACGCCAATTCGGTTCAGCAGCAAGGTGTCGAACACGCCACTCAGTCCGCGCTCGATCTTGGCGTTCTGCCGGTTGGAGAGCTGGGTGACCAGGCTGCGGATGGACTGCATCTTGTCCAGACCGATGCCGCTGTCGAAAAGGTCCGCCGCCACCTCGTGCTTGCCGGCGTCGTACTTGGACAGCACCAGGCTCATCTCGCTGAGCTTGCCTTCCACCGTTTCGCGCAGCTCGCCCAGCTGGCGGCGTGCGGCTTCGTCACTGTCGGCCACGTAGAAGCCCTGCAGCGCATCCAGCGAGGCCCGCACATCCGTGCTGGCATGGCGGTACGGCTCCAGATACTCGGGGCGGCCGGTGATCAGGTAGCCCCGCTGGCCCGACTCGGCGTCGGTGAGGCGCTGCAGCAGCGTGATCAGCTCCAGCCGGATGCGACCGGCCAGCACCAGATCGTCCATCCGCGTGCGGGCCTGCTGGTAGGCCAGTTCGCTGAACCCCAGCATGGCCAGCGCGGCCAGCACCACCACCGGCAACACGAAGACGCTGTGGCGCACGCGCAGTCCCCAGGACTGCAGATTGGTCTTCATGTCCGGCCCCGCTCAGACCCGCGGCGCATGGGCCAGGGTCTCGCAATAGGCGATCAGGTCTTCCAGCTCGGCCGACTTGTCGAAGACGCGGTCCGCCCCCAGGGCCAGGCAGCGCCGGCGCATCTCGGGCGTGGCGTAGTTGCTCAGCACCACCAGGCGCGTGTCCGGACAGGCAGCCCGGGCCCGGCGCAGCACCTCCAGGCCCGTCCCGCGGGTCAGGAAGATGTCGATGATCATCAGGTCACAGTCCGCCGCCGCGTGGTCCAGCCAGTCCAACGCATCGGCTTCGGTGCTGGCCCAGCCCACCTCCTGCATGCCCAGCATCTCCGCCAGCGTCGCGGTCAGGTTCTGTCGGATCACCTCGCTGTCCTCGACCAGGTAGAAGCGCAGGGCCCGTGGTGACGGGTCGAGATCGGAGGTGAGAGGGATCGCGTTCATGGTGTCAACGGTCTGCCTGATCAACCCAGGCCGACCTGGGAAGGAAATTATCAGCGGGAGACCGTCATCGTGGCAGCTCCAAAGTTCGGCGACGCCTGTCGGACCTGTCCTACAGCGACCGCCGTGTGGCGCCGACCGACCGCTCATCGGAGGACGTTCACGGGTGCACGGCCAGTTCGTTGCGCACGGCCTTCACCCCCTTGACGCTCCAGGCCAGGCGCTCGGCCTCGGCCTTCTCGTTCTGACTCTTCGCAAAGCCCGAGAGCATCACGGTGCCGTTGAGGGTCTCCACCCGGATGGCCATGGCATCGACGGACTTGGACTCGACAAACTTGGCCTTGACCGCCGTGGTGACCGAGGCATCGTCGATGTACTCGCCGACGGTGGACTGGCCGCGGGTGACGGCGCAGCCCGGCAGCACGGTCAGGGCTGCCGCCGTGGCCAGCAGTGCGGCGGCCGGGACCGAGCGAAAGAAAGTGGTCTTGGGCATGGGAGTCTCCTGATGGGGTGGGACGTTCAGTGTGCGCGGGGCGCTGGGCCCAGCGCCATCCGCCAACCGGCCGTGGCCCTGTAGGAAGAGGCCGCATGCCGGCGTCGGCGCCCGACCCAGGAACACCGCCGGCCGTGAACCGGGGCAGACCCCGGTGGGCAACAGGGTCTTCCGCGGTCAACATGCCGCCCGATGTCTGACACCTGGTTTCTGCTCCTGTCCGCCGCCCTGTGTGCCGGCGCCCTCAACGCGCTGGCCGGCGGCGGCAGCTTCCTCACCCTGCCAGCCCTGTTCCAGGTCGGCCTGCCGCCGATCGCGGCCAATGCCACCAGCACCGTCGCGGTCAGCCCGGGCTACCTGGGCAGCACGCTGGGGTTCCGGGCCGAGCTGGCCCGCCTGCCGCCCCGGCTGCTGTGGCGCGACAGCGGCATCTGTGCCTTGGGGGGCCTGGCTGGCGCCGGGCTGCTGCTGGTCACGCCGGCCCGGCTGTTCGTCGCGGTCGTGCCCTGGCTGCTGCTGTTTGCCACCATCGTGTTCGCGGCCGGGCCCTGGCTGATCCGCCGGCTGCACCGGCCGTCGACCGCCCCCGCGCCGCGCTGGCGACGGGCGCTCGGGCTGGCGGCGGTGTCGGTCTACGGCGGCTACTTCAACGGCGGGCTGGGCATCCTGCTGCTGGCGCTCTACCAGGCCACCGGCGTGCAGGACCTGCGCGAGGCCAACGCGCTGAAGAACCTGAACTCGCTGGTGCTGTCGGCCGTCTCGGTGCTGACCTTTGCCTGGGCGGGCCAGGTGCGCTGGCCCCAGGCCCTGGGCATGGCCCTGGCCGCCATCGCCGGGGGCTACCTGGGCGCTGCGCTGACCCGCCGGCTGCCACCCGTCTGGGTGCGCACGGTCGTGATCGCCACCGGGCTGGGCATGACGCTGAAATTCCTGCTCCACCACGGCGCCTGAGCCCGCGCGGGCCCGAGATTACGTAGAGCCCACATGCGGCAGGGGTGTGACAGAGGTCGATAATTTCGGCTTCACCCTCCCCCCTCCACCATGTCTTCCCCCTCTTCTGTTTCGGCGGCCACCCGGCCCGCCAAGGCCCCCTTTTACCGTTCGCTCTATGCCCAGGTGTTGTTCGCCATCGCGCTGGGCGTGCTGCTGGGCCGCTTCGCCCCGGACCTCGCCACCCAGATGAAGCCGCTGGGCGATGGCTTCATCAAGCTGATCAAGATGATCATCGCCCCGATCATCTTCTGCACCGTGGTGCTGGGCATTGCCGGCATGGAAGACATGAAGAAGGTGGGCAAGACCGGTGGCCTGGCGCTGCTGTACTTCGAGGTCTTCTCCACCATCGCGCTGATCATCGGCCTGGTCATCGTCAACCTGGTGCAACCGGGCGCGGGCATGCACGTGGACC
>JAYSCA010000040.1:0-11113 GCA_041915165.1 Ideonella sp. | reverse complement strand
ATGCTGCTGCTTGGCGCGCCGGACACGCCGCTGTGGTTCGACCTGTTCGGCGACCTCAGCACGCTGCCGCTGGCCCTGGCCGGCGGCCACTGGGCCAAGCGCGAACAGCAGGCCCGCCAGACCCCGCGCCCCTGAGCCGCCCCGGCTCAGGCCGCGGCCAGCGTCACCTGGAAGGTGGTGCCGCCGCCCTGGCCGTCCGGGCCGGCCAGCACGCTGTCGACGCGGATCTCGCCGCCCATGGCCTGCACCAGCATCTGCGACAGCGCCAGCCCCAGCCCGACGCCGTCCACCGACCCATGCTCGCGCCCCAGGCGGTTGAAGGGCTGGAACAGCGCCGACAGCTGCGCCGGGGCGATGCCGCCGCCGGTGTCGGCCACTGCCAGGGTCCAGCCGGCCGCGCCGGCCTGCGCCGTCAGCTGCACCCGGCCGTGTGGCCGGTTGTACTTGATGGCGTTGGAGACCAGGTTCAGCAGCACCTGCCGCAGCCGCCGCGCATCGGCCCGCACTGTGGCGCCGGGCGGCACCGGCGGCACGTCCAGCCCGATGCCCGCCGCGTCGGCCTGCGGCTGGATCAGGGCCTGCACCTCGGCCAGCAGGTCGGCCAGCGCCACCGCCTCGGGCTGCAGGTGCAGGCGGCCGGCCTCCACCAGCGACAGGTCCAGCAGGTCGTCGATCAGGGCCTGCAGATGCTCGCCGGCCTGCTGCACATGGGTCAGCCGCCGCTGCTGGGCCGCGGGCAGCGGCTGGTCGGGGTCGGTGGCCATCAGGCGGGCGAAGCTGAGCACCGCATGCAGCGGCGTGCGCAGCTCATGGCTGACGCGCGACAGGAACTGGGTCTTGGCCGCGTTGGCCGCCTGGGCCACGGCGCGGTCGTGGTGGGCCTCTTCCAGCGCGTGCTGCAGCGTGGCGTCGGTCTGGGTGCCCAGCATGCGCACCGGGTTCAGGTCCGCGTCGCGCTCCACCACCCGGCCGCGTTCCTCGACCCAGCGCCAGCTGCCATCGGCCGCGCGGGCACGGTAGCGGGTCTGGTAGAGCGGTGTCTCGCCGCGCGCATGGGCCTGGTAATCGGCCTCGGCGCCCGCCGCATCGTCGGGGTGGATGATCCGGTCCCACTCGGCCTGGGTGTGGCCCAGCGCGTCCCGGTCATAGCCCAGCATCAGGGCCCCCTCGTCGATGTCCCCCAGCACGTCGGTGCGCAGGTCCCATTCCCAGACATAGGTGCCGGCCTCGCGCATGGCCACCTGCACCAGCGACAGCGAGGCGGGTGAACGCTCTCCGCGCGATTCCAGCCACAGGGCCAGCAGTTCGGCGGTGCTCTCCAGCAGCGGGGCCAGCAGGTCCAGCAGCGCGGCGCGGTCTTCGCCCGCAGGGCCGGTGGCGAACCAGACCGTGCCGACGCGCTCGCCGGTGCAGTCCAGTGGCTTGGCCCAGCCCCGGGCCTGCAGCACGGCCAGCGAGGCGGTGGGGCGGCCCGGCCAGCAGACCGCCTCGGCGTCATCGGGACGGGGACCACCCGACAAGAGCACGTCGCGCCCGGCGGCCAGCGCCAGCGAACGGGTGGCCCGGCGCAGGGCGTGCGCCGGGTCGTTGCGGCGCAGCTGGTCCAGCAGCGCCGCCTGGGCTTCGCGCCAGACGAACTCGCGCGTGTCCGGCTGGCTGCTCACGACCTCAGTGGCTGTGAGCGATCTTCTCGCCCGCCTTCAGGCGGTACACGGTGCCGCAGTACGGGCACTTGCCTTCGCCGTCGTGGCTGAGGTCCACATAGACCTTGGGGTGATGGCTCCACAGGGTCATCTTGGGGTTCGGGCAGAACACCACGCCCGGGCCTTGCAGGTCCTGGGCGGTGACTTCGACGACGGCGGGGGCTTGGGTGGCGGCACTCATGGGTTCAACCTTGGAAGCAGTCAATGTCGGAACGGGACGGGACGGACGCCCGGCTCAGACCAGGGTCAGCCAGTGGGCGTACTTCGGGTTGCGGCCGTTGACGATGTCGAAGAAGGCGTTCTGGATCTTCTCGGTCACCGGGCCACGCACGCCGCTGCCGATCTGCACGCGGTCGAGTTCGCGGATCGGGGTCACTTCGGCGGCGGTGCCGGAGAAGAAGGCCTCGTCGGCGATGTAGACCTCGTCGCGGGTGATGCGCTTTTCCACCAGCTTCAGGCCCAGGTCCTCGCAGATGTGGAACAGGGTGTTGCGGGTGATGCCGTTGAGGGCGCCGGCCGACAGGTCGGGGGTGTAGACCACGCCGTCCTTGACGATGAAGACGTTCTCGCCCGAGCCTTCGGAGACAAAGCCGGCGGCGTCCAGCAGCAGGGCCTCGTCGTAGCCGTCGTCGGTGGCCTCGGTGTTGGCCAGGATCGAGTTGGTGTAGTTGGACACCGTCTTGGCCTGCGTCATCGTGATGTTGACGTGGTGACGGGTGTAGCTGCTGGTCTTGACGCGGATGCCCTTGGCCAGGCCGTCCTCGCCCAGGTAGGCGCCCCAGGCCCAGGCCGCCACCATCAGGTGCACTTTGTTGCCCTTGGGCGAAACGCCCAGCTTCTCGGAGCCCAACCAGGTCAGCGGACGCAGGTAGCAGCTCTCCAGCGCGTTGGCCTTGACCACCGCCTTCTGGGCTTCCTCGGCCTGTTCCATCGTGAACGGCAGCTTCATGCGCAGGATCTTGGCGCTGTTGAACAGGCGCTGGGTGTGCTCGCGCAGGCGGAAGATGGCCGTGCCCTTGTCCGTCTTGTAGGCCCGCACGCCTTCGAAGGCGCCGCAGCCGTAGTGCAGCGTGTGGGTCAGCACGTGGACCTTGGCGTCACGCCAGTCCACCAGCTCGCCGTCCATCCAGATCTTGCCGTCGCGGTCGTCCAGGCCCATGGGGTGTTCCTTGTCGTTGGGAGATGCAGTGAGATCGTCGATTTTAAGGGGCTGGGCTCAGCGTGGCTGCGGGTCGCCCGGGGCGTCCTGCGCGGCATCCCAGCCATAGGCGCGTTCCACCTTGGCCACCCGCAGTTCGTAGTGGCTGTACCAGTGGGCCCGGCCGGCGTCGCGGGCGGCAGCGTGTTCGGTCTCGCGCCGCCAGGCGGCAATGGCCTCCAGGCTCTGCCAGTACGACACCGTGATGCCCAGGCCGTCGGCGCCGCGGGCGCTCTCGGCGCCCAGGTAGCCGGGCTGCTGCTGGGCCAGCGCCACCATGCGGTCGGCGGTCTCGCCATAGCCGTCGTCCACGGCCGTGCGCTGGCTGGTGAAGATCACCGCGTAGTAGGGCGGCGTGGGGCGGGGGGCGAAGCTCATGAAGAACGTCCTGGGGGGCGTGTGGGGAGAGTCAGTCCAGCGAGCGCAGCAGGTCGATGGCCTCGTCGATGCGCTCGACAGCATGGAGGGTCAGGCCCTCGATGGGCTTCTTGGGGGCATTGGCCTTGGGCACCACCGCGACGCTGAAGCCCAGCTTGGCGGCTTCCTTCAGGCGCTCCTGGCCGCGCGGGGCGGGCCGCACCTCGCCGGCCAGGCCCACCTCGCCGAAGGCGATGAAGCCGCGCGGCAGCGGCTTGCCGCGCAGGCTGCTCTGGATGGCCATCAGCACGGCCAGGTCGGCCGCCGGCTCGGAGATGCGCACCCCGCCCACCGCGTTGACGAACACGTCCTGGTCGGCGCAGGCCACGCCGGCATGGCGGTGCAGCACCGCCAGCAGCATGGCCAGGCGGTCGCGCTCCAGGCCCACCGACAGGCGCCGCGGGCTGGGCCCGCCGGCATCGACCAGGGCCTGGATCTCCACCAGCAGCGGGCGGGTGCCCTCCAGCGTCACCAGCACGCAGGAACCGGGCACCGGCTCGGAATGGGTGGACAGGAAGATGGCGCTGGGGTTGGACACGCCGCGCAGGCCGCGCTCGGTCATCGCGAAGACGCCGATCTCGTTGACCGCGCCGAAGCGGTTCTTGAAGGCCCGCACCAGGCGGAAGCTGCTGTGGGTGTCACCCTCGAAGTACAGCACCGTGTCGACGATGTGCTCCAGCACCCGCGGGCCGGCCAGCGCGCCTTCCTTGGTCACATGGCCCACCAGCACCATGGCGCAGCCGCTGCCCTTGGCGGTGCGGGTGAGCTGGGCCGCGCATTCGCGCACCTGGGCCACCGAGCCCGGCGCGCTGCTGAGCTGGTCCGAATAGACGGTCTGGATCGAGTCGATCACGCAGAAGGCCGGCTGCTCGGCCGCGATGGTGGCCAGGATCTTCTCCAGGTTGATCTCGGCCAGCACCCGCACCGCGGCGCCGGAAAGATCCAGCCGCTGGGCGCGCAGCGCCACCTGGGCGGTGGATTCCTCGCCCGTCACGTACAGCACCTTGAGCTGGCGCGACAGCGCATCGACCGCCTGCAGCAGCAGCGTGGACTTGCCGATGCCCGGGTCACCGCCGATCAGCACCACCCCGCCCTCGACGATGCCGCCGCCCAGCACCCGATCCAACTCCTCCAGACCGGTGGGCGTGCGGGCCACGTCGCCGGCCTCGATCTCCGAGAGGGTGGCCACCGGCTGCGACTGCGCCAGGGCCTGGAAGCGGTTCTTGCCGGTGGCAGGCGCCTCGGCCACCGTCTCCTCCAGCGTGTTCCAGGCCTTGCAGTGGGGGCACTGGCCCAGCCAGCGGGGGCTGGTACCACCGCACTCGCGGCAGGTGTAGACGGTCTTCTGCTTGGACATGGGGCCGGATTGTGGCCCGCCGTGACGGATCTGACAGCCTGGGCGTTGGCGTGGCGCCGCTTGACCAACATCAATCAGAATGCCCTGACAACGCGAACGGTACCCTTCAGAATGAGGATGTGTCAGGGAGTGTCGAAGAAGCTGTTGAACGGCGGACACAGATGGAGGGGTGCAGCCGAGGCTGCACGGATGGGTTTGGTACAGGACAGGGCGCTTCCGCCAGCAGCCAGCATCGGTTTGAAAGGCACGACGCCTGCCCCGGCCACGCCGCGCGGCGGGCAGATGGCCTTGTCGTCGCTGCTGCTCAGCCACGCGGTGGCGGCCCTGCTGGTGCTGGGCATTGCCGCCTATGTGATGAAGGTCAGCCACGACACCTTTGCCCGCCAGGCCGAGGTCACGGCCCAGACCCGCGCGACCGACCTGCGCCAGGAAGTGGCCGCCGATCTGCAACGCATTGATCTGGCCATGCGCCACGTGGCGCTGGCCAATCTGCGCGAGACCAACAACCCGGAGGCCAAGCGCCGGCTGATCGACGAATCGCTGGCGGAACACATGGTGCTGGTGCCTGAGGTCTACCACCTGCGCCAGACCGATGCCGAGGGCACGGTGCGCTTTCACGGTGCCGTGTGGCAGAAGGATGGCGACAGCCTGGCGCAGGACCCGGTGTTCCTGCAGGCCCGCCAGCAACGCAGCGCCGCGCTCTTGCTGGGCGAACCGCGGTTCGACGAGACCAGCGGGCAGTGGACCCTGGCGGTGGCCCGGCGGGTGGAAGACCGCGAGGGCAACTTCCAGGGCATCGTCATCGGCGATCTGGGTCTGACGCATTTCGACCAGCTGATCGACCGCCACCCGCTCGGCCCGACCGACTCGCTGAGCCTGCGCAACCACCACCTGGCCCTGCTGAGCCGGCAGACCGGGCGTGACGGCGAGGCCCAGCCCCTGGGCACCACCCGCATCGTGCCCGCGTTTGCCACGGCCCTGAAAACCCACCCGGAGGCCGGCGTTTTCACCGGCCGCAACGTGATCGACGGTGTGGAGCGCATCAACGCCTATGCCACGGCCACGCCGTACCCACTGATGGCCATCGCCGGCCTGAGCCGCGACGAGGTGATGGCGCCCTGGCGGGCCCAGGCCTGGCGCATCGGCAGCGTGGCGCTGCTGGCGGCGTTGGGGGTGCTGGGCAGCGCCGCGCTGACCTGGCGCGCCCACCGGCTGCAGCGCGACAGCCTGCGCCGCATGGACGAGGCCGGCCGACTCACCCGGGTGCTGCTGGCCGCGGCCGCCGACGGCGTGCACGTGCTGGACCGCGAGGGCCGGGTCGTCGAGATGAGCGACTCCTTTGCGCAGATGCTGGGCTGGCGGCGCGAGGAACTGCTGGGGCGCCATGTCAGCACCTGGGACCGGAGCGACACGCCCGAGGCGCTGACCGCCCGGATCCACAGCTACCGGATCGGTGAACGCCTGTCCTTCGAGACCGATCACCTGCGCGCCGATGGTCACACCATCCACGTCGAGATCTCCTGCGTGGCCTTGACGCTGGACGGCCGCGAGCTGCTGTACTGCGCCTCGCGCGACATGACCCGGCGCCAGCAGCTGGAGGCCGAACAGACGGCCATGCTGGACAACGAGGTGGTGGGCATCGTGAAGATGCAGGGGCGCCGGCTGGTCTGGGCCAACCGGGCCGTCTACCGCATGTTCGGCCTGCCCGAGGATGCCGACCTGACCCAGCTGGCCCCGCAGCTGGCCCCGGCCGACCTGGACCTGTCGGCCCGGCTGGCCGCGCGCCACGACGACCTGGTGGCCGGCCGGCCAGTGCGCGTGCAGCTGTGCATGCAGCGGCTGGACCACAGCGCCATCTGGGTCGACGTCAACGGCGCGCTGCTCTCGGAGGACCGACAGGAGACGCTGTGGGTGCTGGCCGACATCACCGCCCTCAAGCGCTACCAGGAGGAGATCGAGCACCTGGCGATGCACGACGCCCTGACCGGCCTGCCCAACCGCCGCCTGCTGGAGGACCGCCTGGCCCAGGGCATGGCGATCAGCCGGCGCGATGGGCAGCTGCTGGCCGTCTGCTACATCGACCTGGACGGCTTCAAGGGCGTGAACGACCGGCTGGGCCATGCCGCGGGCGACCTGCTGCTGCAGGATGCGGCGCAGCGCATCTCCGAATGCGTGCGCGAGCACGACACGGTCTGCCGCATCGGCGGGGACGAATTCGTCGTGCTGCTGCCCCTGCTGACCCAGGACAGCGAGGCCGAGCACGTGGTGCAGCGGGTGCTGCAGTCGCTGCGCCGCCCCTACAGCCTGGGCAAGAGCCCGGCGGTGCACATCTCGGCCAGCGCCGGGCTGGCACTCTACCCGGCCGATGCGCGCGATGGCGACTCGCTGCTGCGCCTGGCCGATGTCGCGCTCTACCAGGCCAAGGAAGCCGGCCGCGACCAGATGGTGCGCTGGGGCCAGCCCGAGGCCCGGCAGGACCAGCCCGCCCCGCCCCCGGCCCGCAAGGCCCAGGGGGGCCCGGAGCAACCCGCCCTCACCTGAGCCGGGGGCATGGCCGCGGGCCTACACTGTCGGGCCCCGCCCGATGGACCCGCATCATGGACTTCTCGACCTGGCTTCCCTTCTTCCTGGCCACCGTGGCCATCAGCCTGTCGCCCGGCCCGGGCGCCATCGCCGCGATGGGCGCGGGCCTGAACCACGGCTTCCGCCAGGGCCAGCGCATCGCCTTCGGCCTGGCCCTGGGCGTGGTCACCCAGCTGGTGGTGGTGGGCGTGGGCCTGGGCGCCCTGCTGGCCACCTCCGAGCGCGCTTTCACGCTGGTCAAGTGGGCCGGCGCGGCCTACCTGGTGTGGCTGGGCATCCAGGCCTGGCGCTCGCCGGCCAAGCCCATCGCCTCGGCCGATGCCGAGGCCGCCGAGGGTCACGCCCGCTCGCTGCTGATGCGCGGCTGGACGGTCAACGCGCTCAACCCCAAGGGCACGGTCTTCCTGCTGGCGGTGATGCCACAGTTCCTGGACACCAGCCGCCCGCTGGCCCTGCAGTACCTGGCCATTGGCGCCACCTTCGCGGCGGTGGAGTTCTGCGTCATGACCGGCTACGTGGGCCTGGCCAGCAAGGTGCTGGGCCTGCTGCGCAGCCCGCGCCAGATCCGCTGGATGAACCGCAGCTTCGGCAGCCTGTTCATCACCGCCGGCCTGGTGCTGGCCACCTTCAAGCGCGCGGCCTGAGGCCGCGGCCGTCATGCTGTTTCGCCGCCAGGCCGCCAACCCTTACCGGCCCACCAGCCGTCGCCAGCGGCTGGTGATCATCGCCATCACCGCCGCGGTGGTGGTGGGGCTGTGGATGCTGCTGATCGAGCGGCCAGGCTGGAAGGTCCAGCCCATCCCGGGCAGCCCGCTGGCGCCCTGCCGGGCCGGTCAGACCACCGACTGCGTGGGCGGCCAGGCCAATGTGCTGCTGATCCCGGCCGGCCCGAGCGTCCCGGCCAGCGGCGCGCACTGAGCCGACCGGCTCAGAACTCCCCGCGCCGGCCGGCCTTGATGTCGCCCCGGCGCTTCTTGCCTTCCAGGCGGCGCTGCTGCGAGCCCCAGGTGGGCCGGGTGGCGCGGCGCTTCTTGGGCTCGTAGGCCGCGGCATCCACCAGCGCCTGCAGGCGCGCCAGCGCGTCGGCCTGGTTGAGCGGCAGGCTGCGGTGGTCCTGGGCCTTGATGGTGATGACGCCATCGCTGCCGATGCGCTGGTCCGGCCAGGCGCGCAGCCGCGCCTTCAGCGCCTCGGACAGCCGGCTGGCGCCGATGTCAAAACGCAGCTGGGCCGCGTTGGACACCTTGTTGACGTTCTGCCCGCCCGCGCCCTGGGCCCGGATGGCGGTGAACACCACCTCCTTCGGGTCGATGCGGGGCGCGTGCATCGCCGGCTCAGCCTTCCAGCGGATGGTCCGGCGGGGGCGGCGGGGCCTGGCGCACTTCGCGCTGGCGCTGCTCCATCTCCGAGCGGAGCTGGCGCCGCACCTTGGCATTGGCCCAGCGGCGGCGCTCTTCCTGCGTGGTGGGCTTGTGCGGCGGCACCGCCACCGGCTTGCCGTTGTCGTCCACCGCCACCATCGTGAAGAAGCAGCTGTTGGCATGGCGCACCACCTGGCTGCGGATGTCCTCGGCCACCACCTTGATGCCGATTTCCATCGACGAGGTGCCGGTGTGGTTGACCGAGGCCAGGAAGGTGACCAGCTCGCCCACGTGGATGGGCTGGCGGAACATCACCTGGTCCACGCTCAGCGTGACGACATAGCGCCCCGCGTAGCGGCTGGCACAGGCGTAGGCCACCTGGTCGAGGAACTTCAGGACGGTGCCGCCGTGCACATTGCCACTGAAGTTGGCCATGTCGGGGGTCATCAGCACCGTCATCGAAAGCTGGTGCGAAGGCAGATGTTCCATGGAATCAGAAACCGTTGACGAAAACTACAAAAAAACGGACCGGCTCAGCCCAGCGGCAGCGGCCGGGCCGGCGGCAGCCAGACGGGCTGGCCCTGCGCATCGCGTTGCAAGACCCGCACCCGCTCGCGCCCGCCGTTGAGCAGCAGATCCACCGTGTCGCGCCCGTGCGCGGCGTTCAGGCGGGCCCAGACGGCCTGGTCCGCCGCGGATGGCGGCTGCGGTGCCTCGGGCAGCGGCCGCCAGTGCCCGGCCTTGCCGCGCAGCTCGACCCGGCCGGCGGGATAGTGCCACCAGCGGGTCTGCTCGGCCTGGCCTTCGTGCCAGCGCACGGTCAGCGTCAGCCCGGCCGCCGGCCACTCGCCAATCTCGACCTGCAGCTGGGCATCCTCCACCGCCTCCAGCGGCAGCACGCGCAGCGGCCGCGGCTGACCGGTGGCGAGATCCACCAGCCAGGTCTGCAGACGCAGGTCGCTCAGGGTCTGCCGAGGGGTGGCCGCATCGCCAAGGCCCGGCCAGCGCGCTTCACGCAGCGAGCCTTGCGCCACCACCACCCACAGCACCGGCGGACGGGGCGTGCCCACCGCGGCGCTGACGATCCAGCTCGGATGCGCCACCTCGCGACTGCAGGCGCTCAGCCCACCCACCACACTGGCCAGGGGGGCCGAGACGAGCAGCGCCCGGCGTCGCATGCCTCAGGCGGGTTCGCCCGCCACCTGCACCGGCACCCGCGGGGCGACCGCGCACATCAGTTCATAGCCCAGCGTGCCGGCCGAGCGGGCCACCTCGTCGATGGACAGCGCACTGCCGTTCGGGCCCAGGCCCCACAGCGTCACCTCGCTGCCGATGCCAGCATGGGGCACCGGGGTCAGGTCCACCTCCAGCATGTCCATCGACACCCGGCCGACGGTGCGGGTGCGCACGCCGTCCACCAGGATGGGCGTGCCGGTGGGCGCCACGCGGGGGTAGCCGTCGGCATAGCCGCAGGCCACCACGCCGATGCGCATCGGCTGCTCGGCCACGAACAGGCTGCCGTAGCCCACGCTGTCGCCGGGCTGCAGGTTCTGGGTCGCGATCAGCTTGCTGCGCAGCGTCATCGCCGGCCGCAGGCCCCATTGCTCGGCCGTGTGTTCCGGAAAGTCGGGCGAGCTGCCGTACAGCAGGATGCCGGCGCGGATCCAGTCGGCGCGCACACCGGCCTCGGCCAGGTGGCGCAGCGTGGCCGCGCTGTTGGCCAGGCAGCGCTCGCCCGGCAGGTCGTGGGTGGCGGCGTTGAAGGCCGCCATCTGGTGGGCGATGCCGTTCTTGCCAAAGCGGTCGGCGTCGGCGTCGGAGAAGTGGGTGATCAGCGAGATCTCCTCCACCTGCGGCAGCGCGTTCAGCCGGGCCCAGGCGCCGCGCACGGCCGCGCCGGTGAAGCCCAGGCGGTTCATGCCGGAGTTCACCTTCAGGAAGACATGGTGGGGCTGGTGCGTCTTGTGCGCGGCCAGCCAGTCGATCTGCTGGTCACAGTGCACCACATGGGCAATGTTCAGGCGCGAGCAGGTTTCCAGGTCGCGCGGCTCGAAGCAGCCTTCCAGCAGCACGATCGGGCCACGCCAGCCCAGGGCGCGCAGGCGCTCGGCTTCGGCCAGATCCAGCAGGGCGAAGCCATCGGCCCCGCGCAGCGCGTCGAACACGCGCTCGATGCCATGCCCGTAGGCATTGGCCTTGACGACGGCCCAGACCCGGCTGTCGGGGGACTGGGCGCGGGCCCGAGTCAGGTTGTGGCGAACGGCATCGACATGGATCAGGGCTTCAATCGGACGGGGCATGATGACGAGTTTTCCTCTCGTGCGGGATTGTGCCAGCCGTGGCGTGGCCCTGCCCGCACACCCCGCGTGCTATAAACCCGCTCGCTTTGCCAAGAGGCCTTGCGTGTCCGGCCTGGCCGCTGCCCCGTGCAGCGCCCGGCCTGCCGCAGCGCCTCGCTCCAGCATGAAAAAAGGTTTTTTCACCATCATGTCAG
>JAYSCA010000039.1:0-11685 GCA_041915165.1 Ideonella sp. | reverse complement strand
CGCTGGCCTGCTCCAGCGCGGCCAGCGCCGGCTGCCAGGCGGCGGGACCAGGCGGCTGCGCCGCCGCGCACCAGGCGGTGCCCAGCACGAAGGCCGGCGGCACCGGCAAGCCCAGCGCCGCCATGCGGGCCAGGTTGTAGGCCTTGAAGCCCAGTTGTTCGGGGCCGGGCAACGGGGTGTCGGCGGGCGGCTGACCGCAGCCGATCAGCCAGGGCGCGTGGGGGTCGAAGTCGGGCATGGTCAGACAGCGGAAAAGGTTCAGGCGGCGCCGGCGTCGAGCCGCAGGAAGACCCGCTCGCGCAGGCCGTAGCCCAGCGAGAGCAGCGCGTCGCTGGCCAGCTCCAGCGCGGCGGCCAGCTCGTTGCCCAGCGTCATCGCCACCGGGTCCTGGTCGGCCCGGGCGGCCTGGGCCAGGGCGCGGCGGGCTGTGCGCAGCAGCTCATCGGCATGGCGCTCGGCCTGCAGCACCCGCCAGGAGGCGGCCAGGAACTCGTCGCGGTCGGCGGCCTCGCTGCGCTCGCCCAGGGTGCGGGCCACGGCCAGCGCCTTGATGTGGTCCTGCACCGCGCCCAGCACGCACTCGGCCAGCGCCAGCAGGGCTTCGCGCACCGGGGCGTGGCCGCCGGGGGCCTGGTCGGCGCGCAGGCTCAGCACGAAGCAGGCTTCCTCCAGCGCATCGGCCACGTCGTCGCTGCGCTCCAGCAGGCGCAGCAGCGGCTGCCACTGCGGGTAGCGCTCGGCCTGGCCACGGGCGCGCATCACCAGGTGGTCGGCCTGGCGCTCCCAGGTCTTGGCGCGGGCCGCCAGGTGGGCGGCCGCCTCGGTGTCGCGGTCGTGGCCGTGGGCCAGCGCGTCGCGCAGGCCCTGGGCCATGGCGTGGCACAGGCCGGCGTGCTCCTGCAGCGCGTCGAAGCCGCCGTGGCGCCCCTGCAGGCGCTGCGTCAGCAGGGCCCGCACCTGGTCGGCCAGCAGCGCCGGGGGCTCGGCCGCGCGGCGGGCGCGGTCGGCCAGCGTCAGTGTCTCCACCAGGAAGGCGGCCGCGGCGTCCTCGCCCATCACCTCGTCGAGGCGGTCGCCCAGCCGGAAAGCGCTGGGGCCCTGGGCGGCCATCGCGTTCCAGACCAGGCGCTCGCCGCCCAGCGACAGCCAGGCCAGGTGGCCGACGCGCTGACGCGCGGTGGCGTCCAGCACCGCCACCGCGGCGGCCTTGTCGACAAAGGGCAGCAGGCGCTTGCGGGCCCGGTTCCAGTCGATCAGGAAGACGATGCGCTCGCCAATGCCCTCGAGCTGCTGCTGCAGCGCCGCCTCGTTCGGCGGGCTGAAGCGGGCCGTGGCCACATGGTAGGCCTCGCCCGCGTTCAGGCCGGCGGTCTGACGGCTCTGCGTCGGCCCCCACTGCGCGCCCACCTCGGCCAGCAGGCGCTGGAAGAAGGCGCAGCGCTGGCGGTGCAGGTCGGAATAGGTCAGCGTGATCGTCGGCGCGCTGGCGCCGGTGTCCACCTGCAGCACCAGCACATGGGCGTCGTTGGTGCCGATGTCGTTCTGGATCATCAGCCGGGAGCCCTCGCGGGTGGCCGCCGTGTCCAGGCCCGGGTGCTCGCCTTTCAGCGCCCGGGTGCGTTCCAGCCCGCGCATGAAGGCCTCGACCCGCGGCCGGTCACTGCCGTCGGCCGCCAGGTCCCAGGCGTGGGCGCCGGCCACGTTGTCGCTGGCCAGGCGCGCGGCCAGGTGGTTGAGCGCCTTGTGCAGGTCCATCACCAGCCGGTGCAGGCTGCCGGTGGCCTCGGGCTGGCCGCTGGTCAGGTCGCGCAGCGTGTCCGCCGTCAGCAGCGAGCCGTCCATCTCGCGCAGGCGGCCCTGCCAGCCCGTCACCCGCTCGACGAAGGCGGGGTCGGTGTCGGGCAGCGCCAGCAGGGGCCGGGCCATCATGCCCAGGTCCTCCAGCAGGTGATGGGCCAGCCGCGGCAGGTCCGGCAAGCGGATGGCCTCGCCCTCCAGCGCAGCGGTGGCCGGCAGGTCGTGCAGCCAGTCGGCTTCCTCGCGCACCCCGATGCCGGCGGCGGCGATCTCGCGCGCCAGGTCCAGCGGGGCCTGGTGCGGCGCCTGGGCGTGGGCGGCGGCGGCCTGCAGCACGCTCAAAAAGAGTTTCAGGCGGTCGTTGGCGGACAGCGCGGCGCGCAGGCGCGCCGGCTGCAGCAGCGAGGACCAGCCCGGCGCCGAGGCGCCCAGGCTGCTCACCGCATCGTCCTTGTTCATGGCGGGCTCCAGCAGTTGGCCACGGCGAGTCTTGGGGGCCGGCGTGACGCGGCCGTGACAAACCACCGCCCTGAATGGCCTGTGGGGATCCGCTTGATCTGCATCAATCCGATCCCGAGCACCGGCAAAGCTGAGCACCTTGTTCACAAAACGGTTTGCCGCAGTGCAGCAAACTACGGGTTTCCAGGCCCTGAGCCGGCCGACCTTGACAAGGAGTCCCTTGATGGATGCGTCGTCCCCTGAAGTGCCGCCCACCCCCCGCACCCTGGAGGGCCTGCGCGGCCTGGTGCTGGGCGTGGCCAACGAACACAGCATCGCCTGGGGCTGTGCCCGGGTGCTGGCCGAACGGGGGGCCCGGCTGGCCCTGACCTGTCTGAACGAAAAGGCCGAGGCCCATGTGGCGCCACTGGCCACGCAGATCGGCGCGCCACTGGTGCGCTGCGATGTGGAGCAGCCTGGCCAGCTGGCCGCCGCGGTGGAGGCCGCCGCCAGCGCGCTGGGCGGACTGGATTTCGGCATCCACTCGATCGCCTGGGCCCCCAAGGACGACCTGCACGGCCGGGTGGTGGACAGCACGGCCGAGGGCTTCGCCCAGGCCATGCGGGTGTCCTGCCACTCCTTTGCCGAGATGGCCCACCTGATGGAGCCGCACCTGCCGGACGGCGGGGCGCTGGTGACGATGAGCTACATCGGCGCCGACGAGGCGGTGCCGAACTACGGCCTGATGGGGCCGGTGAAGGCGGCGCTGGAGTCGCTGGTGCGCTACATGGCGGTGGAGCTGGGCCCGAAGAACGTGCGGGTGCATGCCGTCTCGCCGGGCCCGGTACCCACCCGGGCCGCCTCCGGCCTGCTGGCCTTCGACGACCTGATGACCCGCAGCGCCCAGACGGCGCCGCTGCGTCGGCTGGTCACGCTCGACGAAATTGGCCGCTGCGTGGCCTTTCTGGTCGGCCCGGACGCCACGGCCATGACCGGCCAGACCCTTTACGTGGACGCGGGCGGCCATGCGGTACGCTGACCGCCGCGTTGTGCCCTGTTTTCTTCCTTCCTCAGCCGGAACCCCTCCATGAGCGAAAGCGACCTGATCGAGAACGTGACCTATGACGAGCTGCACATCGGCCAGAGCGCCACGCTGCGGCGCACGCTGAGCAATGCCGACATCCAGGCCTTCGCGCTGGTCTCGGGCGACGTGAACCCGGCCCATGTGGACCCGGCCTATGCGAACGGCACCCGCTTTCATGGCGTGATCGTGCACGGCATGTTCGCCGGTGCGCTGATCTCCACCGTGCTGGGCACCGAGTTCCCCGGCCCGGGCACCATCTACATGTCGCAGACGCTGAAGTTCGAGCGCCCGGTGCGGGTGGGCGACACGCTGACGGTGACGCTGACCGTGCGCAGCAAGGACGACGCCCACCACAACGTGGTGCTGGACTGCGTGGTGAGCAACCAGGCCGGCGAGGAGGTGGTGTCCGGCGAGGCCCTGGTGAAGGCCCCGAAGGACAAGGTGGTGCGCCCCCGCGCCCACCTGCCCACGCTGCACCTGTTCGAGCCCGAAGCCCGGCTGGACGCCTGGATCGCCAGCCTGGCCGGCGGCGAGCCGGTGCGCTGCGCGGTGGTGCACCCCTGCGACGACGGTTCGCTGCGTGGCGCGCTGGAAGCCGCCGAGCACGGCCTGATCACCCCGGTGCTGGTCGGCCCACGGGCCCGGCTGGAAGCCGTGGCGGCGGCCGGCGGCCTGTCGCTGGCTGGCCTGGAGCTGCTGGACACCCCGCACAGCCATGCCAGCGCCGAACAGGCCGTGGCCCTGGCGGCCGAGGGCAAGGTGGCCATGCTGATGAAGGGCAGCCTGCACACCGACGAGCTGATGGAGGCCGTGGTGGCCGAGCACCGGCTGCGCACCGAACGCCGCATGTCGCACGTCTTCCGCTTCGAGGTGCCGGCCTATGCCAAGCCGCTGCTGGTGACGGACGCGGCACTCAACATCACCCCCGACCTGACGGCCAAGGCCGACATCCTGCGCAACGTGATCGACCTGGCCCATGCGCTGGGCGTGGCCGAGCCCAAGGTGGCCATCCTCTCCGCGGTGGAGACGGTGACGCCGCGCATCCCCTCCACGCTGGAGGCGGCCGCGCTGTGCAAGATGGCCGAGCGCGGCCAGATCACCGGCGCGGTGCTGGACGGCCCGCTGGCCTTCGACAACGCAGTCTCGGCCGAGGCGGCCCGCATCAAGGGCATCACCTCCCCCGTGGCCGGTCAGGCCGACATCCTGATGGTGCCCGACCTGGAGGCCGGCAACATGCTGGCCAAGCAGCTTGAGTACCTGGCCGGCGCCTCCAGCTGCGGCGTGGTGCTGGGCGCACGGGTGCCCATCGCGCTGACCAGCCGGGCCGACACCGCGGCCTCGCGCATGGCCTCGGCCGCGCTGGCGATGCTGGCCGCCCGGAGCCAGACCGCATGAGCACCGACCTGCTGGCCCTGCCGCCGGGCCTGAACCGCGCGCTGCGCGGCCACGCGGCGGTGCTGTCGGTCAATTCCGGCTCCTCGTCGCTGAAGTTCGGTGTCTATGCCGAGCACGGCCCGGCCGTCTGGTCCGGTGAATTCCAGGGTCTGGAGCCCGGGGGCCAGCCCCTGCTGTGCATCGGCGGCCACGAGCGCTTGCCCCTGCCGCCACGAGAGGGCCAGACCGGCTTCGACCTGGCCCTGGCGCTGCTGGTGCAGGCGCTGCAGAACGCGGGCATCCGCCTGAAGGGCGTGGCCCACCGCATCGTGCACGGCGGGCGGCGCTGCATCGACCCCTGCCTGCTGGACGCCCCGACGATGGACTACCTGGCCACGCTCAACGCGCTGGCCCCGCTGCACCAGCCGCACAACCTGGCCGGCGTGCGCGCGCTGCAGAAGGTGCTGCCGGACCTGCCGCAGGTCGGCTGCTTCGACACCGCCTTCCATGCCGGCATGCCGGTGGTGGAGCACCGCCTGCCGATCGACCGGGCGCTCTACGACCAGGGCATCCAGCGCTACGGCTTTCACGGCCTGTCCTACCAGTTCGTGATGGGCGAGCTGCAGCGCGCCAGCCGGCGCGCCAACGGCCGCGTGCTGATGGCCCACCTGGGCAACGGCGCCAGCCTGTGCGGCGCGCTGGACGGGCACTCGGTGGCCACCACGATGGGCTTCTCGGCCCTGGACGGGCTGATGATGGGCACCCGCAGCGGCAGCGTGGACCCGGGCGTGGTGCTGCACCTGTGGCGCCAGGGCCAGACGGTGGACCAGGTGGAAAACCTGCTCTACAAGCGCTCGGGCCTGAAGGGCGTGTCCGGCATCTCGGCCGACATGCGCACGCTGCGCGCCAGCGCCGCGCCGGAAGCCGGCCAGGCCATTGAGCTGTTCACCCACCGCCTGCTGCGCGAGGCCGGCGCCCTGCTGGCCGTGCTGGGCGGGGTGGACGTGATCGCCTTCACCGGCGGCATCGGCGAGCACGATGCGCAGCTGCGCGAGGACCTGCTGACCCGCCTGACCTGGCTGGGCACCCGGCCCGACGCCGCCGCCAACCGCGCCGCCATCGGTGACCGGGTGGCGGCCATCCACGCCGCCGGCAGCCCGGTCGAGGTGTGGGTGATCCCCACCGACGAGGGCCGGGTCGCGGCCCGCGCCGCCTTTGCGCTGCTGCGTCAGGAGAAGTTGGCATGACCGCAGACCGTCCCCCCCTGCCCGGCCTGCCGGTCAACCTGGCGCTGCAGGGCGGTGGCGCCCACGGCGCCTTCACCTGGGGGGTGCTGGACGCCCTGCTGGCCGACGGCCGCATCCGCCCGGTGGCCATCAGCGGCACCAGCGCGGGCGCGATGAACGCCGTCGCGCTGGCCCAGGGCCTGCTGGACGGCGGCGCCGACAGCGCGCGCGAATCCCTGCACCGCCTGTGGAAGGCGGTGGCCGACAGCGTGCCGGCCCTGGTCGGCGCCCTGCCCACCCAGGGCCTGAACGGCAGCACCTCGGCCTGGCTGTCGATGGCGATGGACTGGACGCGCTATCTGGGCCCGGCCAACTTCAACCCGCTGGACCTGAACCCGCTGCGCAAGGTGGTCGAGGAGCAATTCGACTTCGAGCGCCTGCGCCGCGAACAGCCGCTGCGGCTGTTCATCGCCGCCACCGAGGCCAACACCGGCCGCATGCGCCTGTTCACCGAGGCCGAGCTGAGCGCCGACGTGCTGCTGGCCTCGGCCTGCCTGCCCACGCTGTTCCACCCGGTGGTGATCGACGGCGTGGCCTACTGGGACGGCGGCTACAGCGCCAACCCGGCCGTCTTCCCGCTGCTGGCCACCAGCCGCGCCTGCGACACGCTGCTGGTGCTGCTCAACCCCTTGCAGCACGCGCAGACCCCGCACACCGGCGCCGAGATCCAGGCCCGCCTGACCTCGATGAGCGTGCAGAGCGGCTTTGTGCGCGAAATGCAACTGCTGGCCCAGGCCCAGCTGCGCGCGCAGCGGCGCTGGTGGCCGGGCGACCGGCTGGACCGGCAGCTGGCGCGCAGCCGCTTTCACCTGCTCGACGGCGGCACCGCGCTGGGTGAGCTGGGCGTCGAGAGCAAGATGGTCGTGCAGCGTGACTTCCTGCTGACCCTGTTCGAACAGGGCCGTCAACTGGCGACCGGCTGGCTGCACCGCCACGGCGCCGAATTGGGCCGCCACGCCACCGTGGACCTGGCCCGCGTCTTCACCACCTGCGGCGCGGATGCCCCCGTGCCGGTCCTGCCTGCCCCTGGGAGCCCCTCATGAAAGACACCGTCGCGTTGACCCCCGAGGAACACGCCCGCCGCACCGCCACCGAGTTCGACAGCCGGCTGCATGCCGCGCTGGCGCCGCTCAGCAGCGGCCTGTCTTCGGTCTCGCTGGCCCTGGCCAGCATGGACTGGGCGCTGCACCTGGCCACCCAGCCGGCGCAGATGGCCCGCCTGGCCACCGCCGCGCAGCAAAGCGCGCTGCATTGGTTCTCGGACACCTTGAACAGCCGGCCCGAGGAGGCGGACGACCCGCGCTTCCAACACCCCGGCTGGAAGCAATGGCCCTGGGCCCCGGTGGTGCACGCCTACCACGAGGCCGAGGCCTGGTGGGACGATGCCACCCGGCTGCGCGGCATGAGCCCGCACCACCAGGACATGACGCGCTTCTACGCCCGCCAGTGGCTGGACATGCTCTCGCCCAGCAACACCGGCGTCTGGGGCAACCCGGAGGTGCGTGAACGCACCCGGCTGACGCTGGGCACCAACCTGGTCGATGGCTGGATCAACGCCTTGGACAGCTGGCGCCAACAGCACGGCCTGGCCCCGGTGCGACCGGCCGAGCACGATTACCGGCCCGGCCGCGACGTGGCCGTCACCCCGGGGCGGGTGGTGCACCGCAACCACCTGACGGAGCTGCTGCAGTACGCGCCCACCACGCCCACGGTGCAGCGCGAGCCGGTCTTCATCGTCCCCTCGTGGATCATGAAGTACTACATCCTGGACCTCTCGCCGCAGAACTCCTTCGTCAAGTGGCTGACCGACCAGGGCCACACGGTGTTCATCCTGAGCTGGCGCAACCCGGACGAATCCGACGCGCTGCTGGGCATGGCGGACTACCTGCAGGAGGGCGTGTTCGACAACCTGGCCGCCATCAAGGCCCTGGTGCCCGACTGCGAGGCGGTGCACGCCTGTGGCTACTGCCTGGGCGGCACGCTGCTGGCCATCGCCGCCGCCGCGCTGGCCCGGCCGGGCCAGATCGAACACGCCGAGCTGCTGCCCGCGCTGAAGACCATCTCGCTGCTGGCCGCCGAGACCGACTTCACCGAACCCGGCGAGATGGGCGTGATGATCGACGAGTCCCAGGTCACGCTGCTGGAGGACATGATGGCCGAGCGCGGCTTCCTGAGCGGCCCGCAGATGGGCGGCGCCTTCCAGTACCTGCACTCGCGCGAGCTGGTCTGGTCGCAGGCCCAGCGCGCGCTGTGGATGGGCGAGAGCGAGCACCCCAACGACCTGATGGCCTGGAACAGCGACACCACCCGCATGCCGGCGGTGATGCACAGCGAATACCTGCGCCGCTGCTACCTGCGCAACGAGCTGGCCGAAGGCCGCTTCCCGGTCGAGGGCCAGGCCGTCTCGCTGGCCGACATCCGGGTGCCGATGTTCGTCGTCGGCACCGAGAAGGACCATGTGTCGCCCTGGAAGTCGGTCTACAAGATCCACCGCCTGGCCGACACCGAGATCACCTTCGTGCTGACCAGCGGCGGCCACAACGCCGGCATCGTCAGCGAGCCCGGCCACCCGCACCGCCACTACGCGATGCTGACCCGCCCGGCCGACGGCCCCTGGCTGACCTGCGACCACTGGCAGGCCCAGGCCCTGCCCCTTGAGGGCTCCTGGTGGACCGCCTGGCACCAGTGGCTGAGCGGGCACAGCAGCGGCAGCGTGCCAGGCCGCGTGCCACCGGAAGACGACACCCTGGGCCCGGCCCCAGGCCACTACGTGCACCAGCGCTACCTGGACTGAGTCGCCCTCCACACCATGCCCCAACACCCCGCGCGACCCAAGGGCGGGTTCGCCCGCTTCCTGCACCGCCAGCATGGCAGCCACCGCTTCCGTCGCCTGCCCTGGTGGGGCCACGCGGTGGGGGGGCCGGCCCACCAGAAGGCCGCCGCGCAGGTCGGCGGCTCGCTGCGGGGCGCCGCCCGGCTGACGCCCGAAGCCGCGCTGGCCCATTGGCACAGCAGCGCCGAGGGCCTGACGGAGGCCCAGGCGCACCGGGCACGGCACCGCTGCGGCGCCAACCAGGTCGGCACCGAAGGGCCGCTGCCCTGGCCGCTGCACCTGTGGCAGGCCTACCGCAGCCCGTTCAGCCTGCTGCTGACGGCGCTGGCCATCGTCTCCTGGCTGACGCAGGACCTGCGCTCGGCGGCGGTGATCCTGGCGATGGTGGCGCTGGCCACCGGCATGCGCTTCGTGCAGGAGCGGCGCAGCAACCGCGCCGCCGACGCGCTGAAGGCCATGGTGAGCAGCCAGGCCACCGTGCTGCGGCCCGGCCAGGGCCCGCAGGAGCTGCCGATGGCCCAGCTGGTGCCGGGCGACGTGGTGACCCTGTCGGCCGGCGACATGGTGCCCGCCGACGCCCGCGTGCTGGCGGCCAAGGACCTGTTCGTCAACCAGGCGGCGATGACCGGCGAAAGCCTGCCGGTGGAAAAACACGCCGACGCCCATGCCGAGGTGAGCGACCCGCTGACGCTGGACAACCTGGTCTTCATGGGCACCAACGTGGTCTCCGGCTCGGCCACGGTGCTGGTGGTGGCCACCGGGCCGCACACCTTCTTCGGCGCCCTGGCCGGCCACGCCGCCAGCACCGAACGCCCGCCGACCCAGTTCGAGGCCGGCATCAACCAGGTCAGCCGCCTGCTGCTACGCTGGATGGCGGTGATGGTGCCCGCGGTGCTGCTGTTCAACGGCTGGGGCCACGGCAACTGGCTGGAGGCCTTTCTGTTCGCGCTGTCGGTGGCGGTGGGGCTGACGCCCGAGATGCTGCCGATGATCGTCACCAGCACGCTGGCCAAGGGCGCGGTGGCGATGGCCAAGCGGCAGGTCATTGTCAAGCGGCTGGACGCGATCCAGAACCTGGGCGCAATGGACGTGCTGTGCACCGACAAGACCGGCACGCTGACGCAGGACCACATCGCGCTGTCGCACGCCACCGATGCCCGTGGCCGGCCCGACGACGGGCCGCTGCGCTGGGCCTGGCTCAACAGCCAGCACCAGACCGGCCTGCGCAGCCCGATGGACCGTGCCCTGCTGGCCCGCACCGACCTGGGCAGCGATTGCGCCGGCTGGCGCAAGCTCGACGAGGTGCCGTTCGACTTCCAGCGCCGGCGCATGTCGGTGGTGCTGCAGCCGCCCGAGGGCGGGGCGGCGCGGCTGATCTGCAAGGGCGCGGTGGAGGAGATGCTGACCTGCTGCGGCACCGTCAATGAAGACGGCGTGGCCCAGCCCCTGACGCCCGCGCGGCTGGACGCCATCCGCGCCGCCGCCGACCACCTGAACGGCGAAGGCCTGCGCGTGGTGGCCGTGGCCTGGCGCGAGGTGCCGGCCCAGAGCGCCTACCACGTGGCCGACGAGACCGGGCTGACGCTGGCCGGCTTCGTCGCCTTCCTGGACCCACCGAAAGACAGCACCGCGCCCGCGCTGCAGGCCCTCGCCGCGCACGGCGTCACCGTCAAGGTGCTGACCGGCGACAGCGACGCCGTCACGCGCAAGGTCTGCTCCCAGGTCGGCCTCCATGTCACCGGGGTGCTGCTGGGCCCGCAGGTGGCCGCGCTGGACGACACCGCGCTGCAGGCCGCCGTGCGCGAGACCAATGTCTTCGCCAAGCTGGCGCCGCAGGACAAGGAACGCATCGTCCGCGCCTTGCGGGCCCAGGGCCATGTGGTGGGCTTCATGGGCGACGGCATCAACGATGCGCCGGCCCTGCACGCCGCCGACGTCGGCATCTCGGTCGACACCGGGGTGGACATTGCCAAGGAAGTGGCCGACATCATCCTGCTGGAGAAGAGCCTGCTGGTGCTGGACGCCGGCGTGACCGAAGGCCGCAAGACCTTCGCCAACATGCTCAAGTACATCAAGATGGCCGCCAGCAGCAACTTCGGCAACGTGCTGTCGGTGCTGGTGGCCAGCCTGCTGCTGCCCTTTCTGCCCATGCTGCCGATGCAGCTGCTGGTGCAGAACCTGCTCTACGACTTCAGCCAGGCGGCCGTGCCCTTCGACCGGGTGGACGACGACCTGCTGACCCAACCGCAGCGCTGGAACCCGGACGACCTCGGCCGCTTCATGCTGACCTTCGGGCCGATCAGCTCGATCTTCGATCTGGCCACCTTCGCCCTGATGTGGTGGGGCTACGGCGCCCAGAGCCCGGCGCAGCAGACGCTGTTCCAGAGCGGTTGGTTCGTCGAAAGCCTGCTGACCCAGACCCTGGTGGTGCACCTGATCCGCAGCCCGCGCCTGCCCTTCATCGGCAGCCGGGCCGCGCCGGCCCTGCTGGCCACCACCGGCGCGCTGGCCCTGCTGGGCGTGTGGCTGCCGCAGGGGCCGCTGGCCCCCTGGCTGAAGCTGCAGCCCCTGCCGGCCAGCTACTTTGCCGTGCTGCCGCTGCTGCTGTTGGGCTACATGGCACTGGTGCAGTGGGCCAAGCGCGGCTGGGTGCGTCGGCACGGCTGGCAGTGAGGACAGCCCCCTAGAAACACCTGGATACATCCCCTGTCCTGAGGTTGTTGTCCCGGGTTCGGGCCTCAAGACTCCCCCTCAAACGAGAGGACGGGAGGACACCCCATGGACCTGTTGCAGGCCTTGTGTGACGGGCCGGCGCAGTGGCGCGGCCTGGGCCACAACCACGAGGGCGAGGAATTCACCGGGCGGCTGGAACT